>CAUPVH010000287.1:0-3584 GCA_963514635.1 uncultured Prevotella sp.
TTTATTGTATCTTTGTCCAGTACTTCGTACATGAGAGGAGTGTTTATCTTGGTTTATCATCACAAAGATAATAAACTCCTCCCAATTTGTAGGGAATTTAAAAGTCAAGATGACTTCAGTTTAAAAATCAGATTGTTATGGTAAAAACAGGACCAAATAAAAACGAAAAATACCCACTCAATGGACAAAAGAGACTCTGTTTCCTCAAGAATATTATAACTAATCCCAATATCATTGTCGGCGATTATACGTACTATGATGATTTTGAAGATGCGATGAATTTCGAGAAAAATGTAAAATATCATTATGATTTCCTTGGCGACAAATTGATTATCGGCAAATTCTGTATGATTGCCCCGTCCGTAACTTTTATTATGAATGGAGCCAATCATTCGATGAATGGAATAACCTCTTATCCGTTCAGTCTTTTTGGGAATGGATGGGAGAGAATTATGCCAACTATGGCAGATTTGCCGATCAAAGGAGATACCATAATCGGAAATGATGTGTGGATAGGTATGAACGTGACCATTATGCCTGGAGTTCATATTGGCGATGGTGCTATTATTGCTACCAATTCAACGGTTACGAAAGATGTTGCGCCTTACGTAATTGTTGGTGGCAATCCTGCAGTAGTAATAAGAAAAAGATTTTCTGACCCAAAGATTAAAGAGTTGTTAGAAATGCAATGGTGGAATTGGGATATTGAAAAAATAACAGATAACTTGGAATATTTGACGGGTAAAACGATTGACAAACCGTAAAGTAATGTAGAAGTCGTCTTGACCTTTCCTTTCTTTCACTTTTTGGTCTATATCCACGTCTTGTCACCAACAAATGAGCGGAATTTCAAATTTTATTATATCTTTGTCCATCACTTCGTACCAGCGAGGAACGTTTATCTTGGTTTTAAAGTACAAGAACAATATACACCTCTCCGCTTATGGAAATATTAAAAGTTGAAGGTTCCTTCGAGCTGATTAGCAGGCAAAGCCGTACCATTTGCTTTCGCTTTCATCAACTTTTTAACTGTTACAAATAGATATGAGAACGTTAATTATTGTCGCACATCCCCACATAGAGGACTCGCTCATCAATAAGCGCTGGGTTGATGAGCTTGAAAAACACCCCGAACTATACACGGTACACCAGTTGTACAAAGCTTATCCCGATGAGCAAATAGATGTTCATGTAGAACAGCGATTAATTGAGCAGCACAACCATATCGTATTTCAGTTCCCCCTGTATTGGTTCGCCGCTCCGCCTCTCCTTAAGAAGTGGCAGGACGAAGTTCTTACCTATGGCTGGGCTTATGGAAGTAAAAGTGGCTATAAGGTAGGTGGAAAGAAGGTGACACTTGCTGTTTCTGCTGGCATTGACGAACATGAGTATGTGCATGGCGAGAAATACAAATATACTCTTAAGGAACTGCTGCGGCCTTTTGAGCTCACTTTCGAATACATTCATGCCGATTACCGCCCGTTTTTTGCCTACTACGGCATCGAACTGAACAGCACGCCTGAATGGATTGAGCAAAGCGTGCCTTTGTACTTACGGTTTCTCGAAGAGTTTTCAAAATAGGACGGGCCTTAGATAACCTATTCTGCGGAGGGTAAATGCTTGGCCGTAGGCTTTGGCCTGTTGCACTTAAAGGTGCAATAGTGAAGGATGAAAAGGTTGCGATGGAGGCGGCTTGAATTATTTGAAAAGCGTTATGGTGCCCGATTTTGTTTTAACATCGTTACTGCCCTTCCGTCATCTTTGATGTGCGTTTCTTGCCTAATTGCGGTCCTTTTGATAGCATAAAACGGACGTGCGTTACCACACTTTAACCCAAATCAGGCATTATATCCTGTGCTGCTTTTGTTTGCTTGTTGAACATATTGCCTGTCTTACTCTTTAAGGCGTAGTGGGCTACCTCAAGAGATTAAGGTTGGCAATATGTTCAACAAGCAAACGAAAAATGGATAGGGAACGATGGAAACAACCTAAAACTTCTTATATAGTGGTCTAATGCCCGATTTGAGTTTAAAGAAACCTATTGGGTTTAAGGTTACACGTACTTGGTGATAGTCAAGTGTATTACAGGAAATTTTGACGTATTTATTTGATATTTGTACTTATTTCATACTTAATAAAGATGATTTTTCGCATTATATTAAAAATAATGAAGAAAAAATTTGGCAGTTATTTTACAAATGCCTATCTTTGCGAAGTACTTAGTAATCTTTGAGAATAAAAACAGAGATTAACTTGTGGTGTGCGTATTTTACAATCGCGTGTCACATAAGGGGAACAATACCAAACCCCAACACTCGTCATCAAGTGTATGGCGGCTGCGAAAATACCAGTAGAAGAATATAGCTAATTCAACAACTATTCAATCGAGGAATTAGAGAAGAGAGCCTAGAAACAAACCACATATGGGTGGTACAAAAGCTATCGGAGCCATGTTTCGTAAGGCTATCGCCTTTCCTTCTCCTATCATGCAATGTTGTGGACTAGTGAGTTCTTTTTGGTTGCTAATACCTCTCGATGTTCCGCTTTGTAGCGGGAAACCTGATATGTATAAGAATGTAATCTAAACTGATGTTTGTATGAAGAAGGTAGTATTGTTTGTTTTTATGTTATTGCAGCTCTGGGCCTGCGGGCGAGTGAAGTATCGGGAGGTATTAAGCCTAGCCGACGAGTTCGTGTCGAGCCTCGAAACGGACTATCAGAGCTACGGACTTCTTGGAGGCGTGGATAAAATTAAATACACACGCGACGGCCTTTACCAGGTGTTTCCCATGGGAAGACTCATCAACGTGAAAATTGATAGCATGGCCTCCGATGACGATTACGAACAGTTGCGACAGGTTTTAGCCTCTCATTACTCCGACGATGGACGAGTGAAACAGGTGTATCGATGCCATGCTGGCACAATAATGATAGATTGCCGCAACTGATTTGAAGTTACATTCTGTTGTTTGAAGAAAGGGAGCGGCACTGAAGTCTTGCGTGGGCAACCTCGTTTCTTTTTACATTCAAGACGTCTTTGCAGGCACCTCAATGTGTCGCAACCCTTTTATTTCTACCTTTTGTGGGCCTTAATCGCACCTCGGGTAAATCCCGCAGGTGCTTTGTTTGTTTGTGTTAGAGTTAATTGTTATTCTAAAAGTGGCGTTTTGTTTGCACTTAATTAGTTCCTTACATAGGGAAGTGGACCGTAACGCAGCACAGTGGTGTAGGCGTTACCCGCAGGATAAATGCAAACGGTAAAGAGATAGTTGTTTTCGATGGGCGAAGAACCACCTTTGTAGAAAGGCATGTTGTCGTCTTCCCAGTCGATGGTTACGCCAGGATAGTCCTTGTCCATAGTTTTGGCTAGTGCCTCGACGTTCTTCAGCGCACTTTTCTTGTTCACGGGGCTAGATGTAAATCGTGCCTCGCTGAAGTAGGTGTTGCCTTGCTCGTCGGCTTGGAATTTAAACGTAACCTTTTCAAACTTTATGCCCTTGAATGTCATGTTGCGATATTCAATTTGCTTGCCGTTAACGGCTGTGGGCGCTCCGAACTGACCCTTGATTTCCTTGAGGGCCGTT
>CAUPVH010000288.1:0-3577 GCA_963514635.1 uncultured Prevotella sp.
AAGTAACTTCTATTTGCCAATAAGCAAATTCGGAATGTAAATCCGACTTTTTAGCAGAGCCTTTCTTTAAACTTGTTACTAAACACAAAAGCGCGTAAATGCGGTGTTTTAATTTACATTAAATATTAAAGAAACGGCTGCATTATTGCCGCTTATTTTGTATCTTTGCCATGAGCTATGCACACAACACACGCCATGCGGAAACAATGAACAACGCAGAAGACAAATTTTCTACGGATAATGGCAACAAGCACGCAACACAATGGCCTGCCTATTAAGGCGAAGATTGTGCTATAAAAAGGCACAACAACACGCGCCGGGGCGGCAATCTATTTAACCAAACAGTACAGATATTGTATGAACGAAACGAGCAACAACTTTGAATTCGAGATATGCGCAAACAGTGTGGAAAGCTGTTTGGCGGCCCAAGAGGGTGGGGCCGACAGGGTGGAACTTTGCGCTGGCATACCCGAAGGCGGCACAACGCCGTCGTATGGCGACATCATAACGGCGCGCCGACTGCTTAATACCACCAAATTGCATGTCATCATTAGGCCGAGAGGGGGCGACTTTACCTACTCGGACCTAGAAATGAACATCATGGCCGCCGACATCGACGCATGTAGAGAGGCTGGAGTAGACGGCGTGGTGTTTGGGTGTTTAACCCCAGAAGGAGACATCGACATCGAAAAAAACGCCAAACTCATGGCACACGTGGGGCAAATGGCGGCAACTTTCCATCGCGCTTTCGACAGATGTCGCAATCCGCTAGACGCCTTAGACCAACTGGAACAGCTGGGATTTAACCGCGTGCTAACCTCTGGACAGCAGAAAACGGCCGAAAAAGGCATACCCCTGTTATACAAACTGCATAAGCGGGCAGGCAAAAACATCGCTATCATGGCCGGATGTGGCGTTAACGAACGCAACATCTTCAAGATACACGTGGAGACCGACGTTACCCAGTTCCACTTTTCTGCACGCGAATCGGTGCTCTCGGCATGCCAATACATGGGCGGAAACGTGCGAATGGGCGGAAAAGACACTGATGAGGCCTATCGAGAAGTTACCACCGCACGCCGTGTTAGACACACAATAAAGGAGCTGCGCGGCGAAACGGAGAACGAATAGCCCCCTCAAACAGACCTCCACAGCCCCAAACGAGATGCGCCGACAGCCCGAAACCCCACATGCGGTGCAGGCGATGCGGCTGCTTTGCCCGACAGATAAAAACGAGAATTTGAACGGGATGCAGGCGCACAAGCAGGCCTTTGGGCATACGAAGAAACTTTTTTCCCATATTAAATAGTTTGTTTGTTAATTGCATTTGTGTCCCCGTCGCCAGCCGATATGCAAGCCATACGGCCGACGGGGCGCAAAAAACTTCTGAGAAACGAAATGCGCAAGCCATCTTTTAGCCATGCAGACACCGCAAAACTACAACAAGATGACCCACGCATACCATAATGTCACAACCCCTTATCTTACATCAACAAAACCATTTACTATCAGCATGAGAAAGCTATTTCTATCACTCTTTGTCGCTTTGGCCGCATGTAACGTTGCCCAGGCTGGATTTTACCATTTCATTTCTGATGACAAATACCGTGCGCAAGTGCATAAGGACTTCACCGAGAAAATGCAATTGGTGGGCAAGAACTTCTTTACGCCAACCCAAACCGTGCCTACGCCGGCCGAACAAGAGGCTTTGGAGTTTCTGTATGCCTACATGCCCGTGGCCGATGTCACCGATTACACCACCGCTTTCTACCTAGATAACGTGAAAGCCACGTTCAAGGCGCGCGACGAAATGCCTTGGGGACGAGATGTTCCCGAACTGTTGTTCAGGCATTTCGTACTTCCCATACGTGTGAACAACGAGAACTTGGACAACACGCGCATGGCTTTGTACGACGAACTGAAAAAACGCGTAGAGGGTTTGAGCATGACCGAGGCCGTGCTGGAACTGAACCACTGGTGCCATGAGCATGTAACCTACCAGCCATCTAACGCACGCACCTTGGCTCCTTTGGCCTGTATGAAAACCGCCATCGGGCGTTGTGGCGAAGAAAGCACGTTTACGGTGGCCGTATTGCGTACGTTGGGCATCCCCGCTAGACAGGTGTACACGCCACGTTGGGCGCATACCGACGACAACCACGCGTGGGTGGAGGCCTGGGCCGACGGCAAATGGCACTTCCTTGGCGCCTGCGAACCCGAACCAGTGCTCGACTTGGGCTGGTTTAACCTGCCTGCATCGCGCGCCATGCTTATGCACACAAAGGCCTTCGGCAACTATCGAGGCCCCGAAGAGGTGATGTTGCGAACCAGTAACTATACCGAAATAAACCTCATTGGCAACTATGCACCCACGGCCCGCGTAGACTTTGCCGTGGTGGATGCCGCAGGAAAAGCCGTTGATAAGGCCAAAGTGGAATTTAAGATATACAATTATGCCGAGTATTACACGGCTGTGAACAAGTTTACCGACACGCGTGGGCGAACGTTCCTCACCGCTGGCGTGGGCGATATGCTGGTGTGGGCCTCTAAAAATGGGGCGTACGGCTTTGCCAAGGCCTCGTTCGGAAAGGACAAGGCCGTTACCATTCGCCTTAACCGCAGTGCACGTTCGGATGCCAAAATGACGGTTGGCGCACTCGATTCGGTTAATATCGTGCCGCCCGTTGAAAGTGCCAAGCTACCCGAAGTGACGTTCGATGAAGCCATGGCCAACAAGACAAGGTTGGCAAAAGAAGACAGTATACGCCACGCTTACGAGGCAACGTTCTACAAACCCAAGAAAGATGGGCGCATAGGCGACTTCTTAAAGCGCGCTCGCGGCAACAGGAAAACCATCCATCAGTTTGTTAGCAACCACTCGGATCGCCTAGATCGCGCGCTGGCATTGCTGGAAACGCTGCCCGATAAGGACTTGCACGACATGCCACTCGAAATTCTTGAAGACCATTTTGGGGCTGAAAGCAACCAATTGTCGCCGCGAGTAGAAGACGAAATGATTATCGCTCCCTTTAAACAAACATTCCAACATGCGTTCAATACGGCCTTGGCCGACAGCATGCGCGCCAATCCCACAGTACTAGTGGAATGGACGAAGCACAACATCAGGCTCAATCCCGACACCAAGGCCCTGCGTATTGCGCAAACACCGATGGGCGTTTGGCGTTCGAGACTTACCGATACACGCTCGCGCGACATCTTCTTTGTGAGCATGGCGCGTAGCTTGGGCATCGAGTCGCGCAAGGATGCGGTTACGGGTAAGGTGCAATACAAGCGCGATGGCGCATGGGTAGACGTGAATTTTGATAAAGCACAAAGCCAAGCCACGCCCACAGGTAAGCTTAAACTAACGTATTCGGCTGCGCCATTGCTGCCTGCCGACCCCAAGTATTACAGCCACTTCACCCTGAGTAAGATTGTAAACGGACAGGCGCAGCTGCTGAACTTCGAGGAAGGAGACGGAAATGCCAACGAGGGAACAACCTGGGCAAACACCTTTGAGCGCGGTTACGACCTGGATGCAGGCACTTATCTGCTTGTTACCGGTACGCGTTTGGCC
>CAUPVH010000289.1:0-3574 GCA_963514635.1 uncultured Prevotella sp.
ATGAAGTCGTACTCAGGTGAGTTGTTCTTAACGTACTTGTTAATCAGTTCGTCAAGCACCTTGTTGTCTGGATAGGCAAAGAACACGGGTTCGATGTTGGCATCGTTTACGCGAACGTGCTTCATACGGTCTTCTTCCTTGTCCTTGCGCGTCAGTTCGTGTTTCTTGATGGTTCCGTTTAGGTAGTCGTCAACGAAAGCACCCACCACCAAACCATACTGCGTTTTGCCGTTCATGGTTTGCGCATAGATGTAATAAGCGGGCTTTTCGTCTTGCAAGAGCCATCCTTTGTCTTGGAACTTCTTGAAGTTGCGTGCAGCTTGCTCGTAAACTTTGGGGTCGTACTCCGATGTTTCGGGCGAGAAATCAATTTCGGGCTTGATGATATGGTACAAGCTCATCTCGTTATCTCCGGCCTCTGCACGAGCCTCTTCGGAGCTTAGCACGTCGTAGGGACGCGATTCCACCTTCTCAACCAATTCTTTGGGTGGGCGGATGCCTTTAAATGGTCTTATCGTTGCCATAGTCTGTGTTGCTACTTATTTACTTGGAACTTGGTGCATCCATCAGCGAAGTATACGTTGATTTGCTTAGCTGCGGCCAGTCCTGCATTGAAATTGGCCTCTGCCGTTTGTGCGCCCATCTTCTTAGGCGTGCTAAAATATCTGCCTTCCAACTTAGCGAAGTCGGCATCGGCATCGGGTTTGATGTCGGTAACGAACTTCAAGTCTTCGCGTTCGGCCATGAGTTTGAGCAGTTCGGCCTCGTTAATCACTTCCTTGCGGGCAGTGTTAACCAATATGCCACCCTTGGGCAAGCGGTTAACGAGCGCATAGTTGATGCTCTGTTTTGTTTCGGGTGTAGCAGGGATGTGCAAGCTAACGATGTCGCATTGGTCGAACAAAGCCTCTTGATTGGCCACAGCGTGTACGCCAGCCTCCTCGATAACGTTGGCAGGACAGAACGCATCGTAGGCATAAACGTCCATGCCGAAACCCTTAGCAATGCGAGCCACGTTGCGACCTACGTTGCCGAAAGCCAACAATCCCAGCTTTTTGCCGATAAGTTCTGAACCCGACTTGCCATTGAAGAACGCTCTAACGGCATAAACGAGCAAGCCAAGCACCAATTCGGCCACGGCATTGGCGTTTTGTCCAGGCGTGTTCTCTACGATGATGCCTTTCTCTTTGGCGTACACCGTATCGATGGAATCGTAGCCGGCACCAGCCCTAACGATGATTTTAAGTTTGGGAGCGGCATCCATTACGTCGGGCGTAATTTTGTCGGAACGCACAATCATGGCCTCAACATCTTTCACTGCATCGAGCAATTGTGCCTTCTCGGTATATTTTTCTAGCAAAACAAGTTCGTGTCCTGCCTTTTCTATCTCTTCTTTAATGGCTTTCACCGCATTGGCGGCAAAAGGTTTCTCAGTAGCAACAAGTACCTTCATAAGGAAAACTGTATATACTTAAGGTGAATAAATAAAGGTGGGTCGAGGCCTAAAACGAGGCACACGGCCCACCACTTGAATACGAAAAATCTATCTGCAAACTAAAGTTTAGCCTCGAATTCCTTCATGCAAGCCACCAAAGCCTCTGCACCTTCGATGCTCATGGCATTGTAACAGCTTGCGCGGAAACCGCCAACGTCGCGGTGACCCTTGATGCCCACCATGCCCTTTTGTGTTGCAAACTCCATGAAAGGTTTCTCCAACTCGGCAAAGTCTTCGTTCATCACGAAACAGATGTTCATCAGCGAGCGGTCTTCTTCTTTCACCGTTCCACGGAAAAGGCGGTTGCGGTCTATTTCATCGTAAATAATCTTAGCTCTTTCGATGGCCTTCTTGCCCATTGCCTCAACACCGCCGCTCTTCTTAATCCAACGTAGCGTTTCGAGTGCGCAATAGATGGGAACAACGGGAGGCGTGTTAAACATCGAGCCCTTGTCAACATGCGTGCGATAGTCGAGCATGGTTGGGATTTGACGGGGAGCGCGTCCCAGTTTGTCGTTCTTCACGATGATAACGGTAACACCAGCCATTGCCAAGTTCTTTTGGGCACCAGCGTAGATGCAGTCGTACTTGGAAACGTCAACGGGACGGCTGAAGATGTCCGACGACATGTCGCCGATAAGCGGTATGGGCGAGTCTATTTCCTTGCGGATTTCCGTTCCGTAGATGGTGTTGTTGGTGGTAACGTGCAGGTAGTCGGCATCTGCGGGGATGTCAAAGTTCTTTGGGATATAAGTGAAATTGGCATCGGCCGATGTGGCAACTTCCACAACTTCGCCGTAAAGTTTAGCCTCTTTCATTGATTTCTTTGCCCATACACCCGTATTAAGATAGGCAGCCTTCTTAATAAGGAAGTTGCAGGGCACTTGGGTAAACTGTAACGAAGCACCGCCACCGAGGAATATAACCGAATATCCTTCGGGAACGCTGAGCAATTCTTTAATTAAGGCAACGGCCTCGTCAACAACGGGCTGGAAATCCTTTGCCCTGTGGCTAATCTCCATGAGAGAAAGTCCAGAACCATTAAAGTCTAAAATCTGCTTCGCCGTGTTCTCGATAACTTCTCTAGGTAGGATTGAGGGGCCGGCATTAAAATTGTACTTCTTCATATTCGTTTATGTTTTTAGTAATATAGACATCCTTGTGCGTGTCCTAAGCCTGAACGGGTTAGTGTCGTTGTGCATCGCTTCATGGCTTTTCGTTTTCGCTTAGTGCCTTCTGCTTTTCCTTTCTCGTTGCATAGCTTGCTACGTCTCGTTAGGAAATAAGCCAAGCTTGTTCAGCTAAAATACAGCGACCCCATTGTAGGTGGCTTTTAGAACTCGCCTTTATCGTTAATTGGTAGTTGATGGTGCGAAGATAGTTTTTTTTGCTATTCCTGCCAAATTTTTTAGTGGATATTTTTCGTTTGGCATGCTCCTCCGCCGCGAATGATTTGTAATGAAATAAACCTTAGCTGTAAAATATGTTGCAAAAAGTAACGAAAAGAACGATTATCCAATAGCGACAACTTGTTGTTTGCGTATGTCAATTGTCTTTTTGACACTCTGTTTAAATTTGTAAAAAAGCGCGACGTGAAGCCTTTATGTGGTTCTTCGCCGCGCTTTTTCTCGCTTTTAAGGTTGCGTTTTGCATGCGTTCAAGCACTAGAAACGCGACACGATTTCGTCAATTTCCTTGCGAGGCGACGGCTTGGAAGGCGTGTTTGCAGGATAACCGATGGGCAGAATGGCCACGGGATGCCACTCTTTGCCTAGCGGGAAGGCCGCTTGCAACGCCGCAACATCGAAGTTACACACCCAGCAACTGCCCAAACCCACAGCCGTTGCAGCCAAGCAAAGGTGCTCTATGGCTATGGCAGCATCAATGTCTGCGTGGTTCTTGCCGTCGTCTTCGCGCACCCAAGCCCTGTCATCGGCTGCATATATAATAATGTATAGGGGGGCCGCCTTCATCCATTCGCGGTTATAGCACTGCTGCACCTTCTGCCTTGCCTCATCCGTTTGCGCCACCACGAAGTGCCACGGCTGCTTGTTGCAGGCTGAGGGTGCACGTTGGGCG
>CAUPVH010000290.1:0-3570 GCA_963514635.1 uncultured Prevotella sp.
GGTTGAGCGAAGTGCTCTATCCCAAGAACCTCTTCAACCGCGTTACCTACACCTACGGCAAGCCGGGCGAGAAGTACAACCGGGCAGGCAGGCTCGTGCTCGTGGAAGACGCATCGGGAGGAGAAGCCTATTACTACGGCAACCAAGGCGAAGTCGTAAAAACGGTTCGCTCGGTGATGGTCAGCACCGCCGACGTGCGCACCTATGTCTACGGCGCCACGTACGACAGCTGGAACCGCGTGCGCACCATGACCTATCCCGACGGGGAGGTGGTTACCTATCATTACAATGCGGCAGGGCAAATCGCGAGTGTCAAGTCCAACAAACAAGGAAAGGAAGAAACCATCGTAGAAAAGGTGGGTTATGACAAGGACGGACATACCGTCTACACCAAGCTGGGCAACGGCACGGAGACAACCTACACCTACGACAAGCAGCGTGAACGCTTACAAGAAATGAATCTCACGGCAGCAGGTACGGCGATTATGACCAACAAGTACCAATACGATGCTGTGGATAATATCTTAGGCATTGTCAATGCCGTAGACCCGACACAGGCCAATAGTAATAACAACAATAGTAATAACAACAATAGTAATAACAATAACAGCAAAGCGAAACTTGGCGGTGCTTTCAACCACACTTATGCCTACGACGACCTTAACCGCCTGATAAGGGCCAACGGTGAGGCGAAGGGTGCGAAGTATGAGATGACGATGACCTTCGGGCGGATGAGCGAACCGCTCACCAAGGTGCAGAAGGTTGACTCCTCAAAGACGGCGCAGTCTTACGACTTCACCTATAAGTACGAGGACAGCAACCACCCCACCGCTCCCACGCAGATAGGGCATGAGCATTACACTTACGATGCCAATGGTAATCCAACACTGGTGGAGAACGACAGCCTGAACACCGAGCGGAGAATGTATTGGGACGAGGACAACCGCTTGATGGTATTGTCGGACAATGGCAAGACCAGCCGATACACGTACAATGCCGCCGGCGAGCGCATCGTCAAGAGCCACGGCGACCTCGAAGGCGTGTATGTAAATGGTGCGCCACAGGGAATGACGTTCCACGAAACGGAAGATTACACCATCTATCCTGCCCCGATTATCACTGTAACGAAGAACCGCTTTACCAAGCATTACTTCATCGGCGACAAACGAATTGCCTCCAAACTGGGAACAGGCAAGTTTAGCAATGTCTACGGCATCAGCAGCAACAACGTTACGGCAGGGCAGAAAGACTATGCCGCCCGCATGATGCAGATAGAGAAGCAGCGCGAGGAGTATTACAAGTCGCTTGGCACACCACCCGGTGTTCCTACGATGAAGGGTGCAACAGCCGATCCCGACAACACCGGTTATGGCTACAACACCATCATCGGGGAGCTGGGCGACCACTCTGTGCCCGAAGGCTGGATGCAACGACCGAAGTTCAACAAGAAAGGAGATGTTCCCGGCCCACCCATCCAATGGAACAAGCCCGAAGATCCAGACAATGCGCAGCCAGGTTATGGTTATGTCCCTGCCGACACCACCAACATCGAGGAAATCTTCTTCTATCATAGTGACCACCTCGGCAGCACCTCTTACATCACCGATGCCAAGGCCAACATCACCCAGTTTGATGCTTACCTGCCTTATGGCGAACTGCTCGTAGACGAGCACTCGTCTACGGAGGAAATGCCGTACAAGTTCAACGGTAAGGAGTTCGACCAAGAAACGGGGCTGTACTACTATGGGGCAAGGTATATGAACCCCAGGACGAGCTTGTGGTATGGGGTGGACCCGCTGGCGGAGAAGTATTCAAATAGTGGAGGATATGTCTACTGTGTAGATAATCCTATTATACTGCATGACATAGATGGGAAAGAATGGAAGATTCATACATCAAAAGGAAAAGATGGAAAGATAAATGTATCTATAAATATAACAGGCGTTATCTTAAATAATTCATCTAACAAGAAGATTGACATGTCTAAATTGCGTGATAAAATCAAGCAACAAATTATTTCAAGGTTCAATTTTTCTTCAAAAAAATACAATGAAGTCGTCTTGACTTCTAGCATATCTATAAATTTAGAGGAGTTTGTTGTCTTTGTGATGCCAACACAAGATAAACACTCCTCTAATATACGAAGTGCATAACAAAACAGCCCACTGGCTGATAAACTCACGAAAGTCCAACAATAGCTGAATACGTCAACTCACCAACTCAAAAACTCACCAACTTACCAACTCACCAACTTCCAAACTCAAAAAGTTACCAACTCATCAACTCGAAAACTCATCAACTCATAATCTTAAATTATTATTTTTGTTTTACAAAGTGACGTCTGCTTGCCACCCCGTTCTAGCGAAAATATAGGTTAAAAAGTAGGTAAAAAGCCACTTCTTCTAAGCTTTCACGTCTTTCGATTTGTCTATTTTTAGGCTCAGAACTTGCATTTAGCACCATTTTGCCTTTCTAGATTGGTCGCCACCTCATATCTTTTTACGCCCAATCACCTGCTTTTACCCCCTAAAATCCCACTTTTTAACGACTATTTCGCCCTTTTCAACATTATGTGTTTCATAGCTCGAAAGGGTTTTGTTTATACCATTTGCGATGGATATTTATGCTTTTCGCCGCGCATTTAGCAGCAAAATACACTGCGTTTAGCACCAAAATACCTTGCATCTAGCACCAAAACGCACTGCGTTTAGCGGCATTTTGCACCGCGTTTAGCACCAAAACGCACTATATTTTGCTGCAAATAGCCCCAAAACGGGTGTTGGTGGCGGTTGGTTTAAATAAAAATTCATTTTGCCCGCATGTACAACTGCCCCCTTTTAGCATCAAAACAAACCTTCGCAAGAATCGATTTTTTGCGGCAAGGTGAGCGATTGGTGGATAAAAAGCCACTCATAATGTTAAAATCTGTGCATAAAAGATTACAAAATTTGAGGTGATAGGATTGCACTGCTAGTTATTCTGGTTTTCCTGTTTTTCCCTTGCTTTTCAAGTACTTTTAGTTCTTCTTGTTTTCCTAGCTCTTCTAGTTAACAAGCATTTAGCCCTTGCTTACTTGTTTCTAGCCCTTTTGCAAAACATTAATAACAAACATAAAAATACCTAATTTGCTGTTTCTAATTCTAAAAAATATCGCTAACTTTGCCATGTAAGCAACTAAAAACCGCCCTGACATGAAAAAAATTGTTACGATATTGATGCTCTTTTGCCTTGTCGCTGTTGTCGGTAAGGCACAAAAAACACGTGTGATTTGCGGTGACGAGCGTACAGATGCGTACCTGCCCAAACTGAAAGACAAGCGAGTGGCGCTGTTTGCTAACCACACGGCCGTGGTGCGGGGCAAGCATATCTTAGACTTGCTTATTGATAATAAGGTGAATGTGGTGGGCGTTTTCGCCCCCGAACATGGGTTCAGGGGTACTGCCGATGCTGGCGAACATGTTAAAAACTCGACCGATAAGAAAACGGGCGTGCGCATCTTTTCGCTCTATAACGGAAAAGACGGGAGGCCTAACATCGACGTGGTGGAGGATAAAGCCGCGTTTGTGGTGG
>CAUPVH010000291.1:0-3570 GCA_963514635.1 uncultured Prevotella sp.
CGCATGCGCTTGGCCAGCAGTTCCATCAATTGGTTGTCCAAGTCGTCTATTTGTTGGCGCAATTGGATAATTCCTTCCTGCACTTGACTTTTGTCGCGCACGATTAGTAACGACAAAATATAGTCCAACACATCGGGCGTAACCTGCTGTTTGGCATCGCTCCATGCTTTGTCGGGGTTGCAGTGGCTTTCCACAATCAGTCCGTCGAAACCCAAATCCATAGCTTGCTGACACAACGGAGCCACCAATTCGCGCCTTCCGCCGATGTGACTTGGGTCGCAGATGATGGGCAAAGCGGGTATTCTACGGCGCAGTTCTAGCGGTATTTGCCACATGGGCGAGTTGCGATACATCTTGTTGTCGTAGCTCGAAAAGCCGCGATGTATGGCCGCCAAGCGCTTAATGCCTGCCTGATTGATACGTTCCATGCCGCCAATCCACAGTTCCAAATCGGGGTTCACAGGGTTTTTAACCAACACAGGCAAATCCATCCCGCGCAAACAATCGGCCAAAGCCTGCATCGCAAAGGGGTTGGCACACGTGCGTGCGCCAATCCAAAGGATGTCAACTCCATATTTAAGGCATAGTTCCACATGTTCTGGCGTGGCCACTTCGGTGGCAATGAGCATGCCCGTTTCCTCCTTTACACGTGCTAGCCACGGCAAAGCCGCCTCGCCGTTGCCTTCAAACCCACCCGGCTTGGTGCGTGGTTTCCATGCGCCTGCCCTGAAAATATGGCAGCCTTTCTGTGCCAAAGTATTGGCAGCCTGCATTACTTGCTCTTCGGTTTCGGCCGAACAGGGGCCAGCCATCACGATGGGGCGTTCGTTATCACTAGGTAAGTTAAGGGGTAATAAGTCTAGTTCCATATCTTTTTTCCTATGATATCGTTGTTATTTGGGGTTAATGGGTTTATGAGCTGTTGAGCTTGCAAATTGCTTGGCCTTTAAAATTGTCCTGAATTTATACGCCCCTTTGACTTATCATCAATGGTTCGTGTGATAGAACAAGGAAGCTCAGAACTTAAAAACTCATTAACTGCTTAACTCATTAACTTAAAAACTCAATTTACTTGTTGCCGATAATACGCTGCAACGCCTCTTCCATTCGCTCTTCTTTCGCGCACAGCGAAATGCGTATATAGCGTTTGCCGTTGCTACCAAAGACAAATCCTGGGGTAACAAACACGCCGTGATGGTGAAGTAACTGTTCGGTAAGTTGTTCGGCATCGGCCATATCATCGGGTATTCGCCCCCATAGGAACAAGCCCGTTTGTTGTGGATCGAAGGTACAATGCAAGGCCTTCATTATCTTCTCGGCAATGGTTCTTCGGCGCAAGTACACCTCCTTATTATATATGGTGTGCCATGCCGTGTCGTTTCCTGTCAGTGCCTCGGCAGCTGCAAGTTGAATGCCGCGAAACGTTCCGCTGTCTATGTTGCTTTTCACTTTAAGAATCCATTGCACCCATATGGCGTTGCTAACACACATTCCCACGCGCCACCCCGGCATGTTATGGCTCTTGCTAAGCGAGTTTAATTCGATGCAGCAGTCTTTTGCGCCGTCTACTTGCATAATAGACATCGGTTCGCTGTTCAAGATAAGCGAGTAAGGGTTGTCGTTCACCACGACGATGTTGTGCTTTCGGGCGAAGTCAACCACCCTTTCGTAGGTCTTCATCATGGGTTTTCCACCAGTTGGCATGTGCGGATAGTTGGTCCATAACAGCTTAACACGACTTAAATCCATACTTTCCAGCTCGTCGAAGTCGGGTTGCCATTGGTTTTCTTCGCGCAGATTATAGTTCAAAACCTCCACGCCGAGCAGCTTGCTGAGCGAAGTATAGGTGGGATAACCGGGATTGGGCACCAACACTTGGTCGCCAACATTGGCGAAAGCCAGAGTAACATGCAATATACCCTCCTTGCTCCCGATGAGCGGCAACACTTCGCTTTGCGGATTTACGTCCACGCCGTACCACCTACCATAATATGCAGCCATAGCTTTAAGCAATTCGGGCGTGCCCTTTGTGGGTTGGTACCCATGTGCATCTTCGCGTTGCGCCACCTCACATAGTCGGGCGATGGTATTGGCAGAAGGGGGCAAGTCGGGCGAGCCAATAGCCAAACTAATAATGTCGTTTCCCTCGGTCACCAGCAGTGCCACCTCTTTCAGCTTACGGCTAAAATAGTATTCTTGCACCGTGTCGAGCCTTTGTGCAGGCCTTATGTCGAGCGTTTTATTGTTTTCCATCTTCGTATTCTCCTAAAATTTTAAGCCTTTTGGTAAGTGGAACAATGGCGTCTATACTTTGGTGATAACGCGTTACGTTGTCGAACGTAACGTCAACATAGAACAAATACTCCCACTCGTGACCGATAACGGGCAACGATTGTATCTTGGTGAGGTTGATGTTATAGAACGAAAGGATGGTTAGCACCTTCGACAAGCTGCCCTCTTCGTGCGGGAGCGAGAACACCAGGCTGGCTTTATTGGCATGTTCCCAAGGTCGAAGGCTACCTGCACGTTGCGGATGGCACACCACAAGAAAGCGCGTAAAGTTGTGCTTATTGTCTTCAATGTGGTCTTCAAGCACTTTCAGTCCATACAACTTGGCTGCCGAGGCATTACAGATAGCAGCCCAACCGCGCTGTTTTGTTCGCGCAATAAGTTCGGCCGAACCCGCTGTGTCTTCCGCCTCCACTGCTTTAAGCTTGGGATGTCGTGCCAAGAACTCCCTACATTGCATCAAAGCCACGGGGTGCGAATGCACTTCGCTCAGCGAATGCCAATCGTCTTCGGGCAAACAGCAAATGGAATGCTCGATGTGCAGCTTATGTTCGCCCACAATGGTAGTACCCGATGCGCGCAACAACTCGTAGTTGTGTAGCAACGAACCTGCAATGGTGTTCTCGATAGCCACCATCCCAATGACTGTTGGGTCGTTGGCAATCTGGTTGAACACCTCTTCGAAGGTGTTACAATATATTCCTTGCACCTGTTCGGTGGCGAAATATTGGTGTGCGGCGATGTCGTGGAACGAGCCAGCGATGCCCTGTATGGCGATTCTCTTCATATCTGTTACAATAAAAAAACATCCCGCCTCAATTGATTGAAGCGGGATGTGACTGTTATTATCTACTTGCTATATTCTTGTTAATGTTGGCACGCATCTTCCCGCTTTACATTTTGCCTGTAAAGTAAAAGTAAAAGAAGTATGCGTTAAAGCTCAACATATTGCCTTATTTCATTGTTTATTTCTGCAAAAGTATTATTTTAATTCTTATTTACCAAGAAAATCATCACTTTTTTAGTGCCGTCTAGCGTTTTTTATTCACCTTTAAGACTGGCTTTCACTATCATCCGTCTCGTTGTTAGCCATGTTGTCAGATATTCTCTCCCTTATTTCCTTATGCCAAGAACTACTTCAGACCCCTCTTTAATTGGCTAACTGGCCAAATTACAACCCCACAAGCCGATGGAGTAACAAACCCATGAACTAAAAAAAACAGACGAACCCAGCACCTTTTGCAACAACATTTATTGCGAAATATTTTGCTATCCCCCCTT
>CAUPVH010000292.1:0-3545 GCA_963514635.1 uncultured Prevotella sp.
TATAGATGTAGTCGGCCGAGTCTCTGTTGGGCTTTATTTCGAAGGTGTCGGGAAAGCGCATTTCGATTAGGTCGCGCATGTAATGGCACACGCCCATCAGCAAAAAGGGATGCCCCATCGCGATAGAGTCGTCTCTAATGGCCTTTATCACATTGATTGAACATTCGTCGCAGGGTTTCACCTTATACGTCCCGTCGTCTTGCAACTGTGGTTTTGCCACGGGCATCATGTAGGCCAAGTGGCGATTAAAGTGGAACCTAAACACCAAGTAGTCGTCTACGATGGCGAACTGTGTGTTGTAAAGGAACCTCCAACTGATGAGGTTGGCAAACGAGAGGTCGCAGTTTTGGCGTTCGCCCCATAGCGTATAGCTTTGGATAAGTTGGCGATCGCCCGTTGACAAGTCTTTGAATTTTATCATAGCCTTTTGTTGGTTGCTGGTGTGTGGCGTGCTTTTGGGGGCTTGTTCGGCAGCTTTCGTTCGCAGCCGAATAAGCCATGAGGATGCACTTTAATTGCCCCACGACACAAAATTATTAATTTTTATTTGTCGGACAAAGGCTATACCATATATTTTTGTTACTTTTGCATTGTGCATATAGCAAATCAACGTAATTAAAAAGATAACTTCTTAAAAATAAGGTAGACAATAATGAACCTATTACACCAAATCATAGAACGCGCCAAGAGCGACAAGCAGCGCATCGTTTTGCCAGAAGCTAGCGAAGAACGCACACTTCGTGCGGCCGACAGAGCATTGGCCGACGACATCGCCGACATCGTTCTCATTGGCAATCCCTCTGAAATTCACAAACTGGCAGAGGCTCGTGGACTTGTAAACATCGACAAGGCAACCATCATCGACCCCGAAAACAATCCCAACAGCGAAGAGCTGGCCCAACTGTTGGCCGAACTTCGCAAGAAGAAAGGTATGACCTTGGCTCAGGCTCGCGAACTGGTAAAGAACAACCTTTACCTTGGTTGTATGCTCATTAAAACCAACAGAGCCGACGGACAAGTGTCTGGCGCACTCAGCACAACGGGCGATACGCTCCGTCCTGCATTGCAAATCATTAAGTGCGAGCCGGGTGTTACTTGCATAAGCGGGGCTATGCTGCTCGTTACCGACCAGAAGGAGTATGGCGAAGACGGCGTGGTGGTGATGGGCGATGTGGCTGTTACGCCCATGCCCGATGCCGGACAGCTGGCCCAAATAGCCGTGTGCACCGCTGCAACGGCGCGTTGCGTGGCGGGATTTAAAGACCCACGTGTGGCCATGCTAAGCTTCTCTACCAAGGGAAGTGCTAGCCACGAGGCGGTAGACAAGGTGGTTGAGGCCACCCGATTGGCCAAGGCTATGGCTCCCGACCTGCGTATCGACGGCGAATTGCAGGCCGATGCCGCGCTGGTTCCATCCGTTGGACAGAAAAAAGCACCTGGAAGTGCCATTGCAGGTAATGCCAATGTGCTGGTGGTGCCCAACCTTGAAGTGGGAAACATTGGCTACAAACTGGTGCAACGCCTAGGAAACGTCCAAGCCATTGGCCCGATTTTGCAAGGCATAGCACGCCCTGTGAACGATTTAAGCCGCGGTTGCTCGGTAGACGACATTTATTATATGGTGGCCATCACTGCTTGTCAGGCACAAGATGCTAAGGCTAAGGCCTGCGCTATACCCACCGATAAATAAAAAACAACGATATATAAGAATGAAAATCTTGGTATTAAACTGTGGTAGCTCGTCCATTAAGTACAAGCTCTACAACATGGACGACAAGTCGGTTTTGGCACAAGGAGGCGTTGAACGCATCGGACTTGACGAGGCTTTCCTGAAACTAACGCTCCCAAGCGGCGAGAAAAAGGTGATTATGCACGACATGCCCGACCATAAGGAGGGTGTGAACTTCGTTTTCCAAACCCTTCTCGACAAGGAGATTGGTGCCATTAACGACCTCAGCGAGATTGATGCCGTGGGCCATCGCATCGTGCAAGGCGGCGACAAGTTTAACGATAGCTGCATCGTTACGCCCGAAGTGGAACAAGGGATAGAAGACCTTTGCGACCTTGCACCCGTGCACAACGCGGGGCATCTGCGTGGAATCAGGGCCGTAGATGCGCTTATGCCTACCACGCCGCAAGTGGTTGTGTTCGACAATGCCTTCCATAGCACCATGCCCGAACACGCTTTCCTCTACGCAGTTCCTTACAAGTTCTACGAAGACTATCACGTTCGTCGTTACGGTTTCCACGGCACCAGCCATCGCTACGTGTCGCAACGCGTGTGCGATTACCTCGGTCGCGACATTAAAACCCAGCGCATCATTACCTGCCACATCGGCAACGGAGCCAGCATGGCTGCCGTTAAGTTCGGCAAATGCGTAGATACGTCTATGGGACTGACACCGCTCGAAGGCTTGATGATGGGCTCGCGTTCGGGCGACATCGACCCCTCGGCCGTTACTTACCTCATGGACAAGACGGGAATGAAACCCCAAGAGATGGCCGAATACCTCAACAAGCAAAGCGGCGTGTTGGGCATTACGGGCATTTCGTCGGACATGCGCGAGATTGAAAGTGCAGCTGCCGAAGGCAACAAACGCGCACAGCTGGCTCTCAACATGTACAACTATCGCATTAAGAAATACATTGGTGCATACGCTGCCGCTATGGGCGGTGTGGATATCATCGTTTGGACGGCCGGAGTGGGCGAAAACCAAACGGGTACACGCCTTGATGCTTGCAGCGGATTAGAGTTCCTGGGCATTAAGATGGATGCCGAGGCCAACAAGGTTCGTGGCAAAGAGGCCATTATCTCTACGCCCGACTCGAAGGTTACGGTGTGCGTTATCCCCACCGATGAGGAGCTTGTTATCGCCAGCGATACCGAAAAGCTTGTTAGCAAGCTAAAATAAGGGGGCGGTTAGCAAGGCAATAGCGCCTTTGCAAGCTGTGCTAGACACGGTATAGGCAATGGAAAGATGGTTTATTGTTTTTGTTCGTAAACCGCATTTTGCCGTAAAGGTGTCTGTTCAAAGCTATTTGTAGTGCGGCTACAAGCCTTTTGTAGTCGCACTACAAGCGTCTTGTAGTGTCCGTACAAGCATCTTGTAGTGTCAGTACAAGGGGCTTTGTCGTGCCAATAAAAGAGCTTGTGCCGGTGCTAGACATCGAAGTTGTCTTGGCTTTTAGTATTTCTACAAACTGAGAGGAGTACACCACAAGTCAACTTACTGGCTTATAAACTCACGAAAACCAACAACCGCCGAAGACACCAACTCACCAATTCGCCAACTCACAAGCTCACCAACTCACAATCATACAAACTCACCAACTCACCAACTCATCAACTCAAAACCTTAAATCGTTATCCTTTATTTTACAATATCGCTCTAAATTTCGCTCCGTTCTAGCGAAAGTACGGGTCAAAAAGTTGGTAAAAAGCCACTATTTTTAGCTTTTCACGCTTTGGGGTTTGTCTATTTTTAAGCCAAGAACCTGCATTTTGCACCATTTTGCCTTTCTATTTTGCTTGCCAGCTCATTATT
>CAUPVH010000293.1:0-3522 GCA_963514635.1 uncultured Prevotella sp.
TCAAAACAAACCTTCGCGAGAATCGATTTTTTGCGACAAGGTGGGCGGTTGGTGAGTGGAAAGGGTACTCATAATGTTAAAATTTACACTGAAAAGTTGACAAGGTTTCGAGTTGACGGGTTGATAAGATAATGAGTTGGCAGGTTAATGAGTTGACAAGTTAACGAGTTGACGAGCGTACTGGTTCGTGAGTTTATTAGTTGGGTGGGGGCAAGGGTTGTCGTCCACTCCGTACAAGTCATTTAACTTAACTCTTTAACTCCGTCACTCTTCTTTTACAAGTTTATGAGTTCATTACTTTTTCCTGGCATATCCACGTTTTTGTCACAGGCAAATACAGTAGAATTTCAGATTTTATCGTATCTTTGTCTAATACTTTGTACATGAGTGGGGCGTTTATCTACGTTTAGTGGCACAAGTGTAATAAACTCCTCTCAATTGATAGAAAGATTAAAAGTAAAGACTACGCCATAAACTTTGTGGTATGTTTTCAACCAGATAGCGAACTAAAAACGCGTACACGATGAACATAACAGACACCATTACCAACGAATTGAAAGCCCAAGGAAGTGCAGAGAAGGCGGCGCATTTAAGCTATTTCTTCAAGACGGGCAAGGGACAATACGGCGAGAACGACCGCTTTTTGGGCGTTACCGTACCCGAAACGCGCCGTGTGGCTAAGGCGCATGCCAGTGTGGATATGGCCGATTTGCAACAACTCATTCAGTCCGAGTGGCACGAAGTGCGCCTTTGCGCCTTGTTCATTCTTACGATTCAGTTCAACAAAGGCGACGAACCGACGCGCACAAAGCTTGTAGATTTTTATTTAAGCAACACCCAATACATCAATAATTGGGACCTCGTGGACCTTGCCGCGTGGGAAACCATCGGCACTTACTTGCTAGACAAGCCGCGCGACTTGCTTTATCGCCTAGCCGAAAGCCCCTTGTTATGGGATAACCGCATCGCGATGGTGTCTACTTACGCCTTTATCAGGCAAGGACAACTAGACGATACTTACGCCTTGGCCGAGAAAATGATGGGGCATAAGCACGACCTGATGCACAAAGCCATTGGCTGGATGTTGCGCGAGGCAGGCAAACGCGATGTGGAAAGACTTCGCCTGTTTGTGGAAAGCCATCGCTTGGAGATGCCCCGAACCATGTTGCGCTATGCCATCGAGAAGTTTTCGCCCGAAGAGCGTAAGCACCTGATGCGCAAAGGGTGACGTGTTAAGAGGGGGATAACAAAAAGTGGAGGGTTGCCAACGCAGCCCTCCACTTTTGTATATGTACCTTTTGGGGATGGTTTTCTACATGCTTTTCACGGCTTTGGCCAATTGTTCAAGGGCCTGTTGAAGTATGGCGCGAGGTGTTCCTACATTCAATCGCATGTGCGACTCGCCACCTGGGCCAAACATTTCGCCGTCGTTCATGGCCAAATGGGCTTTGTCTACGCATAGGTCTAGCAACTGGGCGTGGTCTAGTTTCAGTTCGGTAAAGTCGAGCCACACCAAGAAACTGGCCTGCGGACGTAGCGGCTTAACTCCTGGGATGTGCTTTTTGCAATACGCTTCAACAAAAAGCACGTTGCCCTCAATGTACTTCAGCATCTGCTTGCGCCACTCGTCGCCTTGCGTAAAGGCGGCAATGGTGGCAATAGGTGCAAAGATGGTGGGTTCGTTCAGTTCGTTTGCGGCGAGCCAACGGAAAAATTTGGTGCGCAGTTCGGCATTGGGAACGATGGCAAACGAACTGACAATACCTGCCATGTTGAACGTTTTAGAGGGCGCGCCAAAGGTGATGGAGATGTCTGCCGCACGCTGGCTCACGGTGGCAAAGGGCGTATGGCGATTGCCAAACAAGGCCATGTCGGCGTGTATCTCATCGCTAATCACAAGGATGTTGTGTTCGTAACAGAAGTCGGCCAAGCGTTGCAGCGTTTCCTTAGCCCATGTTTGCCCTGCCGGATTGTGGGGGTTGCACAGCACAAATACCTTGCATTGCTCGTCGCAAACGGCATCGAGGTTGTCGAAGTCCATTTCGTAATAGCCTTCGGCATTGCGTTTCAGTGGGTTGAACACCACTTCGCGCCCGTTGGCTAGTGGCGTAAGGCGGAACGGATGGTACACGGGCGGCTGAATAATCACCTTTTCGCTAGGGTGTGTGAATACGTTTATTACAAAACCGATGCCCTTAACGATGCCTGGGATGTAGGTTAGCCACTCGCGTTGCACCTGCCATTGGTGTTGGCGTTGCTGCCAGTCGATGATGCTCTGCCATAGCTCGTTGGGTGTTGCCGTGTAGCCAAAGATGGGGTGTTCCAATCGTTTGCGCAAGGCATCAACGATAAATGGAGGCGTGGCAAAGTCCATGTCGGCCACCCAAAGGGGCAAAAGGTCGTCGCGCCCCCAACGTGGTAGCAGCGCGTCGTGCTTGATGTCGCCGCTGCCTTTGCGGTCGATTATTTGGTCGAAGTCGTAGGTTTGCATGTTAGATGGGAGTTGTTGAGTTTGTAAGTTTATGAGTTTGTGAGTTAACTAGTTTACGAGTTAACCAGTCGCGGTGAGTTAGCAAGGTGGCCAAACTTGCAAGTTCGTCAGCTTAATACCATTGCACGGCATTGCCATAGCCACTGCGCTTGTCGTATTTAAGAGCATCGGTAAGCGTGGAGGCATTACAACGGAAGGTGAAGTTGTAGCTGGTGTATGGAGCCAAAACCACCGAACAGCTCATGCTGAAACAGTGAAGGTCGCGTTGTAGCGAGGCCGTGGTCATGGATATTTTCTTGTTTTCAAAGTCGTAACCCGACGAGAAACTGATGTTCCATCCCTCGCTAAGGCGTATGTTGCCGCTCATGTTGAGCGTTTGCGTAAACTTATAGGGATAGCGCATGGTTTTGTAGTTGAACTTGGAGCGGTCTGTGTTCTCGCTCATCGTTACGCCATAGCCAAAGGTTAGCGACCACGGCATGGAGAATTTCATGTATCCGTCGTCGTCGGTCTCGGTCTTTCCGCCGTCGTTAGGGTTGCTTGCGCCGCGTTGTCCCTCAACCATGTCGTCGTCGATGTTGCTTTCTATGTTCGTATCAATGCCTTCGTCGTTCTTGTTTGGTTTCTTATTGTCGTCTTCTTTCGTCTTTTTGCCGAACAGCTTAGCCAGCTTTTCGGGCGTAAGGGTGAACGAAACGTTTTGCGACATGCCTTGGAAACGGCCAAACCTACCGCGTCCCCACTCGGTATGCGTGCCCACATAGGGGTTGCCGTCTTTGTCTAGCTCGTAGGCGTAAGTGGCAAATACGGCGTTCATGCTGAACGTGTAGTTCTTCCACCACTTTAATCTTAGGCGCATACTAAGGTCGCTCCACGGTCTGCTTTCGGCCGCCATGTTGTACGACATGGATGCGCCCAGCTCGTCGATGAGCGAAATCTTCTTAAATCCCGTTGAGTCTTTGTCGGAGCGTATCTTCATTTCGAGGTTGTTTCCTACGTCGAACGACACGCTACCTGTCTTTCCTCGGCCG
>CAUPVH010000294.1:0-3512 GCA_963514635.1 uncultured Prevotella sp.
ACTGTGGTGAGGCATTACACCAACCACAGCGGCAACAACTTCGGCGTAGACAACGGCTTTTACCCATTGGGCAGCTGCACAATGAAGTACAATCCTGTTATCAACGAAGAGGTTGCGGCCATGCCTGCCTTCGCCAATCTGCACCCCACACAGCCTGCCGGCACCTGCCAAGGCGCGTTGGCCGCACTGCACGGACTGCAAAGGGCACTCTCCGAAATATCGGGTTTGCACGAGTTTACCCTCAATCCCTTTGCCGGAGCGCAGGGCGAACTTACGGGTTTGATGATTATTCGTGCCTACCATCAGGCAAACAACGACACGAAACGCACCAAGGTGATTGTTCCCGACTCGGCTCACGGCACCAATCCCGCATCGGCCGCCGTGTGCGGACTGGATGTTGTGGAGGTGAAAAGCACGCCCGAAGGCACCGTTGACACCGAACACCTGAAACAATTGCTGGGCGACGATGTGGCTGCGATGATGATGACCAACCCCAACACCTTGGGATTGTTCGAGAAAGACATACCTGCCATTACCAAAATGGTACACGATTGCGGTGGACTGATGTACTACGATGGTGCTAACCTTAACCCCTTGCTGGGCGAATGCCGCCCTGGCGACATGGGTTTCGACGTGATGCACATCAACCTACACAAGACTTTTTCGACCCCTCACGGCGGCGGTGGACCCGGTGCTGGCCCTGTTGGCGTGCGTAAAGGGCTCGAACAGTTCCTGCCTTCGCCCCATGTAGTACGCAACGGCGACCGTTACGAGATTGTACAAAACCCCTTTGGTTTCGCTCCCGATGCGCCAACGATGAACCTAGGCACTTTCTTCGGCAACTTCGCCGTACTGATGCGCGCCTACACCTACATCCTAACGCTGGGCAAAGAAAATCTTAAAAATGTGGGAAAACTGGCTACACTCAACGCCAACTACATTAAAGAGGCACTCAAAGATGTGTACGACCTGCCTATTGAGGGGCTGTGCAAGCACGAGTTTGTGTTCGATGGCCTGAAAAACAAAGACACGGGCATACGCACAATGGACGTAGCCAAGGCCTTGCTAGATTATGGTTATCATGCGCCCACCATCTATTTCCCCTTGCTTTTCCACGAGGCCATGATGATAGAACCCACCGAGACAGAAAGCAAAGCCACCATCGATGACTTTATCGACGTGATGCGGATTATCGCGTACAATGCCAAACACTATCCGCAACGGCTGAAAGACGCTCCATTAAACACAGCCATCGGTCGTGTAGACGATGTTTTGGCGGCCAAACACCCCATAACCACCTATAAACAAAGCATTGATGAACAAGTTTGATATCTTGATTATCGGCAGCGGACCTGGCGGTTATCGCACTGCCGAGTATGCGGCACGCAAGGGTTTGCAGGTGGCCGTGTTCGAGAAAGACCAACCGGGCGGCACTTGCCTTAACAGTGGTTGCATCCCAACGAAGACACTTTGCAAGCATGCAGAGGTGGCCGACACCGTTAGGGAGGCTGCACAATATGGCGTTGCCATTAAAGATGCGGCTTTCGATATCGACATGCAGGCCGTGGTTGCCCGCAAGGAAGAGATTACCGAGAAACTTCGACAAGGCGTTGAACAGCTAATGTCGATGCCAGGAGTTACTTTTGTAAGGGGCGAAGCGCGCTTTACGGCCAACAAAACGCTCGTTGCGAATGGCGAAGAATACACTGCCGATAGCATCATCATCGCCTCGGGGTCGTCGGCAAAGGTGCTGCCCGTAGAGGGTGCGCAGCTTAAAGGCGTGATTACCTCTACCGAACTGCTCTGCCTCGACCACGTTCCACGCAGTCTTTGCATCATCGGTGCGGGCGTTATCGGTATGGAATTTGCCAGCATCTACCGCAGCTTTGGCTGCGAAGTAATGGTGGTTGAGTTTCTGAAAGAGTGCCTTCCCGCACTTGACAGCGACATCGCCAAACGACTTCGCAAGCAGTTGGAACAACGCGGTGTGCAGTTTGCGCTGCAATCGGGCGTAACAAAGATTGAGCAGACGGAGGACAACGCCCTGCGCGTGCACTACCAAAAGAAGGGCAAAGAGGCCTTCGCCGATGCTGAACTAGTGCTGATGGCCACTGGGCGTGCGGCAAACGTCGACGCACTGGGCTTGGAGAACACCGACATCAGCTACACAAAGGCTGGCATAACCACCGACGACAACATGCAAACTAATGTTCCAGGGGTGTATGCCATTGGCGATGTGAACGGCAAACAGATGCTGGCGCATGCCGCAACGTTCCAAGGTTTTAGGGCTGTTAACCACATTGTGGGGCAAGCAGACCGCATTTTGTTCAACGTTGTGCCTGCCGCCATCTTCACACATCCCGAAGTGGGAAGTGTGGGATTGAGCGAAGACCAATGCAAGGAGCAGGGAGTGGCCTACAAATGTCGTAAGGGCTACTATCGTTCTAACGGCAAAGCCAACGCAGGGAACGCCACCGAAGGCATGATTAAGCTGATGACCGACGAGCAAGACCGCATTTTGGGTTGTCATCTCTATGGCGAAAATGCAGCTTTTATTGCGCAAGAGGTGGCCGTACTGATGAACTTTGGCGCCACCCTCACACAGCTTGGCGAAATCGTTCATACGCATCCCACGCTCAGTGAGATACTGCAAGACATGGCCTTTATGCCTTAACTACCTATTAGGTGTGGCTAGCCACAGCCGCAAACCACGCCCAAACGAATTTTACCTTCATGAATTTTTGCCTGCGCCCAGTGTGGTTACAACGTAAAGCCACCTAGGTGCAGGCTTTCTTTTTGCTGCCAAAACAAACTCTCGCGAGACTTGATTTTTTGCGTCCGGGTGGGCGATTGGTGGATGAAAAGGGAATCCATAATGTTAAAGTCCCTACTGAGAAGAAGACAAAATGTGGTTGACGAGCTGACGGATTAACCCGCTGACGAGAAGTTCGGCTCACTATGCTCCATCAAGAAGTAAGTGAAATCTACACAGATAAACCCGAATCGGTCGTTAGAGCCGCTTAGATTTTGTGTATTGTTGAGCATATTGCCTATCTTATTCTTGAAGGCGTAATGGACAACGTCAAAACAATAAGACAGGCAAGATGCCGACAAGCAAACGAAAGATGGACTGGGAGCAATGAAAACAACATAAAACATGTGATAAGCGGTCTAACGACTGATTTGGGATAAAGCCAAAAACCTAGTGCAGGTGTTTTTTTAGAACCTGCCTTAAAAAATACAAAACCTCTTCCCCTTATCCCCATTGCAATAGCTTTGGGGACAGAGGAAGAGGTATTTCCGTATGTTGATTTCCACTTAGGGTTGCGGCTCGCCAAAGCGATTAGCGGTGGGTTCACCTTCTTTAATGCAAAGAACGAGGAACCAAATTGCACCAATGAAAGGCACGAGGTTAATGAAAATCCATTCTCCGCCCTTACCGATGTCGTGCATGCGGCGAACGCTTATTGCTAAGCCCTCAACCAATATCGCCAGGAAAAACAGTCCAAAGA
>CAUPVH010000295.1:0-3507 GCA_963514635.1 uncultured Prevotella sp.
TCGCCACTTCTTCTTCCAAATACTCCATCGTGTCTTTGGGTTCTACGCGTTTCACCACCTTTCCATTGCGGTCGACGATAAACTTGGTGAAGTTCCATTGAATGTCGTACTCCACATTTATGGGCACATCCTTTGGTAAACGCTCAAACTCGGCGCGCTGTGTGGAGTCGCTCATCAAGTAACCAAAGAATGGTTGCTGGCGTTTGAGGTAACGATAAAGCGGAATGGCCTGCTTGCCATTCACGTCAACCTTGGCAAATTGCGGGAAAGTTACGCCGTAATTGGCCTCGCAAAACTGGCGTATCTCTTTGTTCGTACCAGGTGCTTGCCCTTTAAACTGGTTGCAAGGAAAGCCTAAAACCACCAATCCTTTATCGCGATACTTATCGTAAAGCTCTTGCAAGGGTTTGTATTGAGGCGTTAGTCCGCACTGCGTGGCCGTGTTAACGATGAGCAACACCTTACCACGATACTTTGATAACGACACCATTCGGCCGTTTTCGTCCTTTACCTTAAAGCCATAAACGTTCTTTTGCGCCATGCCCGAGAAGGCAAAAAGGGCAAAAAGAGCAAGGGTTAAGTTTCTGAGAAAATAAATTTTTGAGTACATAAGTTCTTTAATGAGTAAACAAAAAGCCTCACCCCCAACCCCTCTCCAAGGGGAGAGGGGAGTGAAATGCCCTGTTGGGGCGTGGCTGTTATGCTTGTTTGTTCTTGTAATTGCCTTACACCTTTTATTATTTCCCCTTGTTGAGCCCTACATATTTTATTATTTAGCTTTGTTGTAGCCTTACATATTACCCGCCCCCTCTCCCCTTGGAGAGGGGGCGGGGGTGAGGCCAGTAGGGGTTGACGGTGATGTCCGTAGGGGCTTGTGTGAGGCTTTTAAAAAATAGGGGCGACCCTAAACAGACCGCCCCATCTTATCAGTTACGCTTCCAAATGTTCAGGGCGCGATGCCATATCAGCACCTATCACCAGCCATTTGGCAAGCATTACCATTGCGCATGCTTATTGCTTTTTCAGTCTTTCGTAGCCATAGCGTGCAGAGCAGCACAATTGTTCCTCGATACGGATAAGTTGGTTGTACTTAGCCATACGGTCGGTGCGGCTCAACGAACCTGTCTTAATCTGGCCAGAGTTGGTAGCAACGGCGATGTCGGCAATAGTTGTGTCCTCTGTTTCGCCCGAACGGTGCGAAGTAACAGTGGTGTAACCAGCGCGGTGAGCCATTTCGATAGCCTCAAGTGTTTCGGTGAGCGTACCAATTTGGTTAACCTTGATAAGGATAGAGTTGGCAGCACCCATCTTGATACCCTTTTCTAGGAACTTCACGTTGGTAACAAAGAGGTCGTCTCCCACGAGTTGGCAGCGGTCGCCGATAGCCTCTGTGAGCTTAACCCAGTTGTCCCAGTCGTTCTCATCCAAACCATCTTCGATAGAATCGATAGGATATTTGGTGATGAGTTCTTCGAGATACTTAATTTGTTCGGCAGCGGTGAGTTTCTTTCCGTTAGGATCTTTGGGCATGCCGTTTTTGAGTTGACGATAGTCGTAGTACCATTCGCCATTCTCTTGTACAGCAAATTCAGATGCGGCACAGTCCATAGCAATCTTCACGTCCTTGCCAGGTTCGTAGCCAGCGTCCTTAATAGACTTCATGATTGTATCCAAAGCGTCTTCGATACCGTCGAACTTAGGAGCGAAACCACCCTCGTCGCCAACAGCGGTAGACAACCCGCGAGCCTTCAAGTTCTTAGCCAAAGCGTGGAACACCTCAGCACCCATGCGGATAGCCTCACGTTCGCAAGATGCGCCAACGGGGCGAATCATGAACTCTTGGAAAGCGATGGGGGCGTCAGAGTGTGCGCCACCATTGATGATGTTCATCATCGGAACGGGCAAAACGTATGTGTTTGTTCCGCCGATGTAGCGGTAAAGGGGCATACCAAATGCCTTAGCGGCAGTTTGGGCAACGGCCAACGATACGCCGAGAATGGCGTTAGCACCCAGCTTGCTCTTTGTGGGCGTGCCGTCTAGTTCGAGCATCTTGTAGTCGATTTTGCGTTGTTGGCAAACCGACATGCCTTTAAGCGCGGGAGCGATAAGGTTGTTTACGTTCTCTACAGCTTTGAGTACACCCTTACCCAAGTAGCGAGACTTGTCGCCGTCGCGCAATTCGAGGGCTTCGTTTTCGCCTGTTGATGCGCCAGAAGGTACACTTGCGCGGCCAACTACGCCATTGCACAATGTTACTTCCACCTCTACGGTAGGGTTACCTCTTGAGTCGATGATCTCTCTCGCATGAACTTTTTCAATTACCATAATTTGTTCTTATTTAATTAAATAAAAAAATGTCCGTATTAAACTCTTGCAAAGTTAATAAATATCTCTGGAAAAACAGATGAAAAACAAATAAATGCGCTCCGTTGGGATAACTTAACTTATTGCAGCGTAAAGGCTAACTGAAATAGATGAAGTGAAACAAGCGTTGGCAACTGTCTTTAAGCACCGAACAACAACACCATGAGGAGACATATAAGCCACATTGTAGTGTGCCTACAAACGACTTGTAGTAGCACTACAAACAGCATTTTACCAACATGTTAAGGTCTAGCCACCGCCTTCGTTATCTTCTTCAAACGGGTTGCCAAAGTAGTATCCTTTCGTGCAACCTGCATGTTGTACTTCATCTGTAATTCCATTAAGGGCTCGGCAGGAATGTCCAAAGCCGCTTCAAACATAAGGGCAGAAGTGGTACTCAACGGCCTACGCCCATTCAATAGTTCGTTTAGAACCGAATAAGCCATGCCGATACTTTCGGCGAACTTACGCTGGGATATGCCCCTTGCCTCCAATTCGTCTTTAAGCACTTCGCCAGGATGTGTGGCGTAAAAGCCATAATCTAAACCCATAGCTGTTTCCTTTTACGCAAAGATAGCCATAACTATCTGCATTTGCAACTCATACCCATGTTTTTTACAACTCTTTTGAAGAGGCTTGCCCTTTCATCTTCCATCTTTTCACCTTTTCGCCAGTTGACGAGTTGACAAGTTTGTGGGCGTTAGCCATCTTTTCACCCTTTCACCTTTTCATCTTTTCACCTTTATAAGCCTTTTCACCCATTCCTAAACGCCAAGGGTGTTTGTCCCGTTTGCCGTTTAAAGTACTTGTTAAAGAAGCTAGGATTGGGAAAATTCAAGGCTTCTGATATGGCCGCCACCGTTAATTGGCCATGCCGCAACATCACCTTTGCCTCGGTTATCACGGCTCGGTCTATCCATTCTTTGGCATACACGCCGCTGGTTTGCCACACCACCCTACTAAGATAACGTTGCGACAGACACAGCTTATCGGCATAAAAGGCCAAGTTATGTTCGCTCTTGGCATATTCGTTCACCAAGGCGATGAACCTATCAAACACAACACGCTGCCGCGAAGGGTTCTCGGCGGGATGCTCTGTGGCTCTGACGTAACACTCGTTATACACATAACACAGCGCGGTAA
>CAUPVH010000296.1:0-3494 GCA_963514635.1 uncultured Prevotella sp.
CAAAGATAACAAACTCCTCTCTATTTACAGAAATATTAAAAGTCAAGACGATTTCTATTAGATAAGCCTAAGTCAGGGCTGGTTTAAGTTTTTGAGTTGATGAGGTTGGAAGTTGATAAGCTGATGAGGCTATGAGTTTATAAGGCTGTGAGGTCATCATGTTTGTGGGTTTTGGTCAAACAGAATTGAATTTGGATTGCGTTATCCGCCCACGTGTATGACCCTTTTGGCGGCGGATGCCTACATGGTTCAATTCTTTGTGCGCCCAATTACCGCTACATGGTAGCTGCCGAAGGGCGAACACCCCTTGATTGTAATTGCAATTTCGTGCCTGTTAATGAAACTTCAACCACGTTTTCTAAATTCAATTCTGTTTGACAACAACAAGTTTACCTGCAGAAAAGTTAACGTGTTAACCAGCTCACTTGTTAACTCGTTAATAGGCACAGCCATCTTTTCACCTTTTTATCTTTACCTAGAAACCATATCTCAGCTTTACCCACACTTCCGAATTTCGCGAATATATGGCGAACACACCTGCATCGGCATTGAAATAGTCGTAACCAGCGGTAAGGCTAATTTGGTCGTTGAGGTCGTACTTACACGAAAAGCGATTGAATACGCCCCCATGCGACACGTCTACGTAGGCAAAGGAAGAAAGGGCTAGCGTATTGCGAAACAGTTCTTTGGAAACTCTCACCGTTGCAACACCCGTGTTGCGCAGAACGGAAAGCTCCTCAAGACTGCCGTCTACATGCTTATGTGCATATTGCGCACTCAGCATCCAGTCGTTACCAGCATACCAATCTAAACCCAACAACCCGTTGAACACATTGCGCCCTTGCACCTCGTAACCAAATTCAGCATTCTGCACTTCGTTTAAGTTGGCCGCCAATTCGCCACGAATAACAAACCTGCCAACAGGCAACGAAACATCGGCTCCAAGCATCGTGAGGCGACGATAGTGGCCAACAACAGTCATAGAAGTGCCCGACGGATCTACGGCATAACTGAAAGCGGGCATCTTATTCCATGTATGTAAGCCGCTGAAAGAGAAGTCTATGCCACTGAGGTTTACCGAAAGTCGACCGCCAAACTCCACATTGCGCAGTTGCGTTTGGGGCTTTCTGCTGTCTAAGTCGAACGTGTAAGGCATCGGGGCATCGATGCGCGCAGCCCACGGGTTACGCTCATCGGTGGGCAGAATGAAGAAATCGCTCACGGGGATGCACACCAACTCTACATTAAATGCTTGCCTAACGAGCCTCAACCGAAAGGCATTAACGGGTGTTCGGATGTCATCGTAGTCTTGTGCGAGGAACTCCGTATAGTCCATTGGCGAGATTTGGTCGGTAAGCCTCAGTGCATCTGCCACTCCCCAAATAATAATCTGCCGCCCGGCACGCAGGTCCACATTGCCTTTTGCATACGAAAGGTAGGCCTCGCGCAACGTAATGCCCGTTTGTTCTTTCAGCAAAGCATTGTAGACGGCATTCATCGAGACGAACAATCTTGCAGCACCTTTCTCTAACATCAATTCTCCACGCGCCCTTGTTCGCGAGGCCATCCAATCGCCTTTGCCTTCGGTTCGGGCTGCATGGTAGGTGTCGAGAAAACCCTTTACCTGCACCTGCAACCCATCAGAGGGCGTTTCGTCCGTTTGCAACGTGTCTGCTACGGAGTCTTCTTGCTGCGCTCCCGCCTGCGTCGACACCGTCAACGCAAGCAGGAGAATAAGCATAAGCTTTGCCATTTTCATATTCCTTTTTCTAATCGTGCAACAGTAAACAGGGCGGCATCTACTTTAAGGTCGAACTTATGACCGCTCATTTGGAGGATGGTTTTATGCCCTGTCTGCACATTGGTCATCTCCATGTGCCCCATCACCCAGAAACCTTGTACCTTCGAGATGTTACTTACCACAAGACTACGGTGCAACTTGTCGAGTTTATCGTAATATTCGGCCTTAACCACCACGGCACAGTCTTGCCTTATCCACGTGATACGCTTAGAATATATCTCTCGTTTGTCGTTAGGAACAGACTGAACCACCCAGCATTTCTGTGTGCCAACCATTTCTTCGCGTAGCAAGGTGTGGGTTTCTTCATCCACATTACGACTGCTCATGTCGTCGTACGTAAAGTCGCTACCCATAAAATAGTCGGTTTTCGACGACTTTCCGCTAATGCGCCGCGTCTTTTTCATGGCAGGCAGATATAGCCAACGGTCGTCTTCGCGTTTGGCATTGTCGTAGTCCCAAGTAAGAAATCCAGTACCTTTTACGTCGCCAGGGTAGGTGAAGAACATCACACGCTTGCTGTCTTTGCCCACATCCATAGCCCACGAAACGAGTTTACGCTCGCGACGATTACCGTTCTTCTGTATCAAGGTCATCGTTAGGGTGGCATAACGGGTGTCGCCGTCGGGTCTGTTTTTCGCTTTCAGCATAACATCGCGCCCTGTTAGGCCCGCAGCAGATGACGAAATGATGGAACACATCAAAAGGATTGCGCTTAAAAATATTGTTTTCATTGCTATGATATTTATTTGATTAATAATAAATTACTGTGTATCAATGGTTGGGTTTGCCTGCTTGGGACTTGCCGAAGATGCGCAAATACTTAAACAAGACGGGCGCAATGAAGAGGTCGGCCAACAAGGCAGACACCATTCCCGCAATGGCCAGTATGCCCCAGTTGCGCACTTGGATGGCACTAGAAACAGTAAAACCAGCGAAGGTAACCGAGATTATCGCCGTAGACATCACGATGGCAAGACCTTCTGTGCGGAAGGTGTGCCTGATAGCCATATTGTAGTCGCCATAACGGTTGTAGGCCAGGTGCCCATGATTGATGAAATGGATGGTATCGTCTACGGCAATACCCAACACCATGGGGATAAGCGATGCCGTCATCATGTCTAACGGATAGTCTAACCAGCCCATCATGCCCCCCACGATGATGGCTGGGGCGATGTTAGGTATCATGCCGATGAGCCCCACCTTCCAATTGCCGAAGATGAGAACAAGGATAACGCCAATGACAAGCACCGAAAGCAGCATCGACCACATTTGTCCACGCTCCACATATTGCTGCATGGCGGTGAACTGAGGGATGTTTCCCACTACCGACACGTGGGCATCAGGGAACAGTTTTTGCGCCTCTTGCTCTATAAGTTGCATTTCTTTCTCGGCCTCGTTCGAGTTATACGAGTTGAGTTCCATCTGTAAACGCAGCCGCTTATAGTCGTAATCCATCCAATATTCGGCTTCCGTTCCGCCCGCGTTTTCGTAAAGCAGCAACAACTGAGCCACCATATTGGGGTCGTGTGGTATGGTGTAGGCCGAGTCTTTGTTGCCATTGAGTGTGCAGTTCATGTCTTTAATGATGTCGAGAATGGAGTTGTGCCGCTTGCTTTGCTTGTAAGTTTGGGCTATGGCACTTAGCTTGTCGAGCTTTTCCAGGTTGCTCGGCAGTTTGGCATCGCCGGCTTTA
>CAUPVH010000297.1:0-3483 GCA_963514635.1 uncultured Prevotella sp.
AAATTGCAGCCTTACGAATTTATTTTTCAGTGCGTTTTTGAGAACGCCGGCTGCGTTTTGCACCATTTTGCCTTTCTATTTTGCTTGCCAACTCGTATTTTTTCAAGCCCAAAAACCAGCTTTTAGCCCCTAAAAAGCTACTTTTTAAAGGCTATTTTGCCCTTTCGAGCCAGTAAAAACATGGTTCGAAAGGGTATAATCTATCTCTTTGTAGCGAATATTTATGCTTATCGCCTTGCATTTTTCAGCATTTTGAACGCTGTTTTGCTGCATTTTACCTTGCATTTAGCACCAAAACGCAGTGCATTTAGCACCAAAACGCACTGCATTTAGCACCAAAACGCACTGCATTTAGCGGCAAAATGCAGTGCGTTTTGCACCAAATTGCAGTGCGTTTTGCACCAAATAGCCTAAATGACTGGTGCAAATGGCGTTTTTTGAAATAAATATTCATTTTGCCTACATGCACAAGGCACCCCGTTTTGCACCAAAACAAACCTCCGCGAGAATCGATTTTTTGCGGCTGGGTTGTCGGTTGGTGGATAACGATGGCACTCATAATGTTAAAATTCTTGCTGAAAAGCGGACAAAACATCAAGTTGGCGAGTTGACAAGTTAACTCGTGGAGATGCGCAGCAAGGGCAGGCCTGCTTACCTAAACCCGATAATCTGGCGCACCTCTTTAAGCGTTGCGCAAGCACTTGCACGTGCCACTTCGGCTCCTTCTTGGGCAATGCGGTCGAGCAGTTGCGTGTTCGAACTGTACTCCCTAATGCGTTCGCGAATGGGCGTAACGGTCTTAATGATGTCTTCGGCAATCTGCTTTTTCAAGTCGCCATAGCGTATGGAGCAATCGTTCCACTTCTCGTCGAAGTAGTTGTAGGTTTCGGGTTCCGAGCAAATGCGCAAGAAGGTAAAGAGGTTTTCAATTACTTCGGGCTTCGGACTGTTGGCTGCTTGCGGCCCCATATCGGTTACGGCCTTCATCACTTTCTTACGTATGGCGGCATCTTCTTCGTACAGATAGATGCAGTTGCCATCGCTCTTGCCCATCTTTCCGCTGCCGTCAAGCCCAGGAACCTTCACGGCCTGCGTGTTAAAGTAGAAGTTTTGTGGCTCTGGAAATAAGTCGACGCCATAGATATGGTTAAAACGGCGTGCGCACTTGCGCGCCATCTCCATGTTCTGCTCTTGGTCTTTGCCCACAGGCACTTTGTGCGCACGATGTTGCAGAATGTCGGCAGCCATCAACGTGGGATAAGTTAGCAAGCCAGCGTTAACGTTGTCGGGCTGTTGGCGCGCCTTATCCTTAAAGGTAGTTACGCCATCCAGCTCGCCCAGGTACATGTTCATGTTGAAGAACAGGTACAGTTCGAGCGTTTCTTTCACGTCGCTCTGCACATATATCTTGGCCTTTTGCGGGTCGATGCCGCAGGCAAGGTATTCGGCAAGGATTACGCGTGCGCTGCGTTGTATGTCTTCGGGTTTCGGACTGGTGGTAAGCGAGTGCCAATCGGCGATGAAGAAGAGGCTTTCGTACTCGTCTTGCATCTTCACGAAACTCTTTACCGCTCCGAAATAGTTACCCAAGTGAAGATTTCCTGTGGGCCTGATTCCGCTTACTACTTTTTCCATATTGATGTTTGTTTATTTGTTTAATGTTGGGGGTTAGTCGGACTGGTCAGACTGGTCCGACTGGTCTGATTTGTCCGATAATTCCGGTTGGTCCAACCAACCAATCCGCCAGTATTACCCACTTCGTTTGCTAAAAAAAATCCCGCAACCATGTTAGATTGCGGGACTTCTGCGTTGTGGGCGTTGACGGATTCGAACCGCCGACCCTCTGCTTGTAAGGCAGATGCTCTAAACCAGCTGAGCTAAACGCCCGTGCTTTGTTTCTAAAAGCGATGCAAAGGTATGTATTTTTTTGCGTTCGGCCAAATAAATTGCAGAAAAAATATTGGTGAATGGCATTTTTACACTTCAACGGCATGGCTCTTGCATAAGGCTTGCAGGATGTGGTATGACGTTCCCGACCATGTATTAGTGTCTTCGGGGTCTAGTGTTGTTAAAAATGCAATCTTCATATCGTGGTTGTTTACATGGCTTTCATTTTGTCTAGTGCCTCCTTGTAGGCATTAAACATTGGTCTGGCTCCTTCTTGCCATCCCTTTATAACCCGTTCACTCTTTATCACCGGCTCGACATTGCGAACAAAGAGCACACCATCCACCCTTGTTTGAGGATAGCAATAGATGAATTGCACCTTTAAGCTTCCATTCCCTGCCATACGCATTTGCAAAGCTTCGCTACATTGAAGTTTACTCACAGGTAAGTAAACCGAGTCTACGCCCAACTGTCCCAACTGGTATTCAATGCTGCGTTGTGGTACGGCAGCAAGCTTGTCACCAACAAAAGCACCATACTTACCACTTACGATTGTTGCACCTTGATAAGTGGCAATGTCGATGCAACGATAGTTTTCACCAGACTTCTCTTTTAGGTAATGACCTGCACTAAAATAATTGAGGTGCACAGGTAATGTTGCCTGTGAGTAGTTTAAATGTCCTGTGTGAGCATACATTGTAAGAACTGTTTCTTTTGGGAAAACACTGTCGATGGCGAATTGGGTGAACTGCGCCATAAGCCTGTCTCGTTGTGAGTAACTAACAGGGTGTTTTGCGAACCATTGCATCAGCCTTATGCTCTTACGCACCAGCAACAGCTCATCTTTTTGCAGGCAGCTTTTTACAACCTCGCTGCTGTCGAGTAAGGCCGCGATGTCTCTTTGGGAGTTATATTTCATATCAAGGAGCACTGCCTTACAGAAATTTATCATTTCAGGAGATTTATTTCCATCGTTAAGCGTATAGAAGAAGTCGAAGAGATCAACTTGACCCCTCAGCCATTCTGCATTGGTATCGAAACCGAGTAGCGACACGCTGTTGTCGTGGGTGGCATTATATTGCTTAAGCCACTCAATGAAAGCCTTTGTAGGTTCGCCCAGCAAAGAGTTGTCAATGTAATTCGATATGTGAGAGAACTTAAAACGCGGGGCGTTTTTTACATACCTATTTATATAGAAGATACCCTCCATGGGCAGTTCTAACATCACCAATTTACATTGATATTTCAGTATGCGTTCTTTCATCATGTCCATGGCTACGGCATTCATCGTCTTTGTGCCGTGTATAGTTTCGGCAATGCCAAGTATTGGGCTATCCATGCAAGGGATGTTTCCGTAGTTACCGAAAGTCCAATTAAGCAAGTCGCTGCGTTGAAACAATGGTGCAACTTCTACATCGGACACTTCATTACTTAGTTTCTTGCCGTCTGCGTATAGGCCAAAATCGGCAAGTTGAATTGTTCCTACCGTATCTTTTTTCCCCATAGCCTCGAAAGAAACACCTAGCAGGTCGGTGTGCTTTAAATGTAGTTGACTTGTGGCTTCTGCCCAACTGGGCGATGCGGGTAGCGTTATCG
>CAUPVH010000298.1:0-3462 GCA_963514635.1 uncultured Prevotella sp.
ATATACGACCCTATAACGATGACGAAGTGGCACAGGCCATGCGCCGAATAGCCCAAAGTAAGTGGCTACCGCAGTTGGCCCACTTTGTATTTCCCGAACAAAACGTGCAAGAGGTGGCACGCATGCTCGAAGAAATAAGTACGGCACGCGAGTTTCAGCTCCGCGTGATGTATCATTTCAACCGAGAGGTAATGCGAAGAAGTACAACAAAGTTTGTTTGCGAGGGGCTTGAACTGCTGCAACCTGCCGTGCCTTACCTCTTTGTAAGCAACCACCGCGACATCGTGTTAGATGCCTCGCTGCTGCAAAACGCATTGGTAGATGCAGGACACGATACCTGCGAAATAACCTTTGGAGCCAACCTGATGACCCATCCCACTGTGGTAGACATCGGCAAAAGCAACAAGATGTTTCGCGTGGAGCGCGGCGGAAACAAACGCCAGTTCTACGAAAGCGAGCTACACCTGTCGCGATACATCAGGCATGCCATCGTAGACAGAGGCTCGTCGGTATGGATTGCACAGCGAAACGGTCGCACAAAAGACGGACTAGACCGAACCGAACCTGCACTTGTAAAGATGTTTGCGCTTTCTGGAATGGGCAATAAGCTTACTTCGTTGGCCCAACTGAACATCGTACCCGTGGCCGTGAGCTACGAATACGAGTCGTGCGACCTGCTTAAAGCGCGCGAAATGGCGCAGGCCGCGCACAAACCCTACGTAAAACAGCCGGGCGAAGACATCAACAGCATCATAACGGGCATCAGTCAGCCCAAGGGAAGGGTGCATTTCCGCGTAACAAAACCCATTAGCGCAGCCCAACTTGAACCCCTTGCGCACCTGCCCCTTAACGATGCCGTGCGCCAAGTGGCACAGATGATAGACCATGCCATTATTGATGCCTACCAACTGATGCCCACCAACATGGCCGCCTATGCCATGTTGCACCCCGAAGAACCGCAGAATGCCCAATGGGATGAGGCGAAAGCGTGGCTAAACCAGCGTTTAAGCCAGCTAACCACCGACGAAGAACGCCGCCACCTGCTGCACATCTATGCCAATCCTGTTGCGGCCAAACAACAAATAAAGCAAAGCTGACATGATTGCACAATGGCTTATAAGGCTGTACGACTGGTTTGCGCAACATCGTCTGCTGCGCCTTGCCCTGCCCATTGCCCTGGCTTTGGGTGCGTTGGCGGGCGCATCGCAACTTCGTTTTAAAGAAGACATCACCGATTTTCTGCCCAACGACCACAACTATCGTCGCTCGATGGAGATTTACAGGCAGACAAACGCTGCCGACCGTATCTTTATCGTGGCCTCGCCCACCGATACCACGCAGCTTAACACGCCCCTTTTGGTGCGCGCCATGCAGCTATTTCAACGCGAAAGCAAGGCCCGCGGATGGCAACTAACGGCACAAGCCGACTTCGAGAGCGTGATGCGCATTCCCGATTTCGCCTATCAAAACGCGCCTTTGCTGCTGGGCGATGCCGATTTTGCCCGCATACGCCGCATAACCAGCACCGACAGCATGGCCGCCGCACTGCAACGCAATCGCGAAATGTTGCTTTTCCCCACGGGCGGAATGGTTACACAGAACATCGAACGCGACCCCTTGGCCCTTTTTACGCCCTTACTGGCCCGATTGCAGGCCAGTGGCAACGCCCTGCATTACGAGCTACACGACGGCTATATCTTTACACCCGACGACCGCCACGCCGTGGCTATGCTCACATCGCCCTACGGAGCAAGCGAAACAAACGGCAATGCGCTGCTCGTTAACCAAATAGACAGCGTGGCACGAAGTGTAGAAATGCGCGTGCCTGGCGTGAAATTCGCCGCTACTGGCGCACCCGTGATTGCCGTAGACAACGCCTCGCAGATAAAAAAAGATAGCATTTGGGCCATCTCTATTGCCGCAACGCTCATCGTTGCGTTGTTGGTGTGGGCCTTGCGGCGCGTTCGTCACCTGTTTCTCATCGTCGTTTCGCTGGGCTTTGGCTGGCTCATGGCTATGGGCGGAATGGCTTTGGTAAGCAGCGAAGTGTCTATCATTGTGTTGGGAATAGCCTCGGTAATCATCGGTATCGCCGTAAACTATCCCTTACACTTCGTTACGCATCTGGCTCATTGCGCCTCGCCGCGGCAGACACTCGAAGAGATAGCCTCGCCCCTTGTGGTGGGCAACATCACAACTGTTGGGGCTTTTGCCGCCTTAATACCCCTCGATGCCACCGCATTGAGCCATTTGGGCATCTTTGCAGCCCTGATGTTGGTAAGCACCATCTTGTTTGTTGTGGTGTTCTTGCCCCATTATGTGGGCAGAAAAAACACTTCTGTTAAGGGCGCAACCGCCAACGAACAAGGCGAAACGCCCGATACCACACCCTTGTCGGCTACATCTGGGCCTGTTGCCACTGCTCATTCGCCCCATCATCGCAGGCGAACGACCATCGTTAGTGCGGCTTTGGTGGTGGTGACGCTTGCGTTGGGCTATTTCAGTTTGGGCACACAGTTCGACACCGACTTGCGAAACATCAACTACTTAACGCCGCAACAGCAAACGCTTTTGATGCAATTGGCGCAGATGCGTGGCGAAGAACATGGCACAACGCAAGTGTATTTTGTAGCCGAAGGTAAGAACGTAGAACAGGCTTTGCAGGCCGTTGAACAACGCCAATACCCGCTCTTGGTGGCAAGTAAGGCCGAACAAGAACGGCGTTTGGCGCAATGGCGCAGTATATTGAAGGAGCGAGCGCCGCAATTAGACAGCTTGGGACTTTTGGCTGCGAAGGAAGGCTTTGCTGCCGATGCCTTCGCGCCCTTCCAAAAGATGCTCGCCACACGCTTTACGCCCCAACCGCCCAACCACTTTGCACTCTTTTTGCAGGCATCTTTGGGCAATCGCATTATCGGAAACGCGGTGGTTAACATCGTTAATGTGCCTTCGGCGCAGGCCGATAGCGTGGCGGCGGCCTTTACATCCACGCCTAATGCCGAGCGTTGGGCGTTCACCTTACCCAGTCTTAACGCCACGATAGCCAACTCGTTGTCGCAGCATTTCAACTATATCGGTTGGGTTTGCGGTGCTATTGTCTTCGCTTTCCTTTGGCTTTCGTTCCGCAAGTTTAAGGTTGCACTCATCGCCTTCATGCCTATGGTGGTGTCGTGGCTGTGGATTTTGGGTGCGATGCACCTTTTAGATATGCGTTTCAACCTGGTAAACATCATCTTGGCCACCTTTATTTTCGGTCAGGGCGACGATTATAGCATCTTTGTTACCGAAGGATTGATATACGAACGGCGCCACGGCCGCCCCATGTTGGCGGCCTATCGCAAGGGCATCTTGCTCTCGGCAGCCATTATGTTCATCGGTATGGGGTCGTTGGTTGTGGCTCGTCACCCCGCTTTGCATTCGCTAGGAGCAATAACCATCGTGGGCATGGGCGCGGTTGTGGCC
>CAUPVH010000299.1:0-3460 GCA_963514635.1 uncultured Prevotella sp.
GTTCGGACCATCGTGGTCTTCGGCGTTAAAGATGCACTCGCCATCGTTACTAACGGCCACCGAACACACCGCGGTACTTGTTTCTATATTTAATATGCACGACATAATCCTATTCAGTATATTTATATTAAAGTGCAAAATTACGCTTTTTCCGTTTAAAATGTGTACATTTGCAGAAAATTAACGCGCAAACTATGATACAATCCATGACTGGTTACGGCAAGGCTGTCGTGACCTTTAACGACAAGAAAATAAACGTAGAGATTAGATCGCTTAACAGCAAGACACTAGACCTTTCTACACGCGTTGCTCCACTGTATCGCGAAAAGGAGATTGAGATGCGGCAGATGGTGGCAAAAGCACTCACTAGGGGCAAGGTTGACTTCTCTATATGGGTGGAAAAAGACGCAGCGGCGGACGCAACGCCCATAAACGCCGCTTTGGTTGAAAACTATTACCAACAGATTAAGGAGATTTCGGCCAGAACAGGCATTCCCGAACCGCAAGATTGGTACGCCACACTGCTGAAAATGCCCGACGTTACCACACGCACCGAAATGGAAACGCTGGACGAAGACGAATGGAAGGCGGCGGCCGAGGCCATAAAGCAGGCTCTTGAACACATCGTGGCTTTTCGCAAACAGGAGGGTATGGCCCTGCAAAAGAAGTTTGAAGAGAAACTGCAAAACATCGGTAAGCTGATGGCCGACATCGAACCGTACGAGAAAGCGAGGGTGGAGAAGATTAGAACACGTATTGTAGACGCGCTGAAAGACATCCCCGAAGTGGACTATGACAAGAACCGCTTGGAGCAAGAACTGATATATTATATTGAGAAGTTGGACATTAGCGAAGAGAAACAGCGACTGACCAATCACTTAAAATACTTTGCCAAGACCATGAACGATGAAAGCGAACAGGGAAAAAAACTGGGGTTCATCGCACAAGAGATGGGTCGCGAGATTAACACAACGGGCTCTAAGAGCAACCAAGCCGAGATGCAGAACATCGTTGTGATGATGAAAGACGAGCTGGAACAGATTAAAGAGCAAGTGCTGAATGTGTTGTAGGCTATCAGTTTGTGAGGTTTTAAGTTGGTGAGGTTGTGAGTTTGTGAGGTTTTAAGTTTCTAAGTATTTGCGTATTTAGTCTTACAAACGATAAACTTGGCAACAAGATAAGGCCGAAGAACGCACAAACCAGCTTTCTGCAATAAGCCCGAACGCATCAACTCGCCAACTTAAAAGCTCAAAAAAATCAGAAACTTACCCACCCATCAACGCAAAGACTCAAATAAAAACTCCCCTCTCATCAACTCAAATAAACTCAAAGACTATGGACAATAACCAGCATATCTACCCTAACGGGCAGTCTTCTACACAGCACAAAGGCGCTTTGGTAATATTCTCCGCACCATCGGGTTCGGGCAAAAGCACCATCATCAATTGGCTCATGCAAAGCCATCCCGAACTGCGGCTGGCCTTTTCCATATCGTGTACCAGCAGAGCACCGCGCGGAACAGAACAACATGGCGTGGAATATTTCTTCCTTTCGCCCGAAGAATTTAGGCAACGCATTGCCCAAGACGAGTTCTTGGAGTACGAAGAGGTGTACAAAGACCGCTTTTATGGCACGTTGAAAGAGCAGGTTCAACGCCAATTAGACGCTGGGCAGAACGTTGTTTTCGACGTTGACGTTAAGGGCGGATGCAACATTAAGCGGTTTTATGGCGACAAGGCGTTGAGCATTTTCATCCAACCACCATCAATCGAGGCCTTGCGCGAGCGACTGGAAGGGCGCGCAACCGATACACCAGAGGTGATAAACGACCGCATTGCGCGAGCCGAATACGAGCTGTCGTTCGCTCCGCAGTTTGATAAGGTTATCATAAACGACGACTTGGAGACGGCCAAACGTCAGACTCTCGAAGTGATTAACGCCTTTCTTTCGCGCCCATGATACGCACTGGTTTCTATGGCGGCTCGTTCAACCCCATACATAACGGGCACATCGCCTTGGCTCAACAGTTTTTAGACGATATGGGATTAGACGAAGTGTGGTTTGTCGTGTCGCCTCAAAACCCCTTTAAACGCAACGCCAACGACTTGATGGCCGACAAGGCGCGGCTCGAAATAGTGCGCGCCGCCACGGCCAACGAGCCTCGTTTCTGCGCCACCGACTACGAACTGCACCTGCCAACGCCTTCGTACACCTGGCGAACGCTGCAAGCTTTGGCCCACGACGAGCCGCAACGCTCGTTCGTTCTCCTTATCGGAGCCGACAATTGGGTGTCGTTTCCCAAGTGGAATCACCACGAAGACATACTCGCCAACCACGACATCGCGATATTCCCACGCCGCGGCTACGACATAAACGCTAACGAACTGCCCGCCAATGTCACCCTTCTCAACACGCCCTTCTACGACATTTCGAGCACCGACATCCGCCATCGCATCGCCGAAGGCCTGCCTATCGACCACCTTGTGCCGTCTGCGGTGAAAGACATGGTGATAAAGACGTATGCAAATGGCGACACAATGAAGGGAGAAAGGTAAATTCATTCAAACGATTAAACACTAATCGGTTGCCAGTACCTTCACTCAAAACCCTTTCACTCAACACCTTTTTAACGGCCAACTTTGGTTAAACCGAGTAGTGACATCTTACAAACAATCGACACGAAAAAGCCCCTTATACAACAAGTATAAGAGGCTCAATGAACAATTATGATGAAATGCGCCACCAATAAGAAAGAGGCGGCTTGCAATTCCGATTTAATACTGAAGTCGTTTTGACTTTTAATCTTTCTATAAATTGAGAGGAGTGCAGGGCAAGTCAACTCTCTGGCTTGTAAACTAACGAAAGCCCAACAACTCCCGAAGGCATCAACTCCCCGATTCACAAACTCATCAGCTCAAAAAATCATCAACTCAAAAAGCTTAAATCTTTATCTTTTATTTTACAATGTCCCTCTAAATTCCGCGCAGTTCTAGCGATAATATAGGTCATAAAGTAGGTAAATTGCCACTATTTCTAACCTTTCATATCTTCCAAGATGTTCGTTTTTAAGAAAAAAGGCTGCAATTTGCACCATTTAGCCTTTCTAGAATGGCTGCCACCTCATCATTTTTCAAGCCCAATTACCCACTTTTAGCCCCTAAAATCCCACTTTTTAATGGCTATTTAGCCCTTTTCAGGCATGTGTTTCATGGTTCGAGAAGGTTTTGTTTATACAAATTCAGTGGATATTCATGCTTTTCATCTTACGTTTAGCTGCATTTTGCACTGCGTTTAGCACCATTTCACCTTGCATTTAGCACCAAAATGCACTGCATTTAGCACCAAAACGCACTGCGTTTAGCGGCAAATTGCACCGTGTTTAGCACCAAAACGCACTTCATTTTACTGCAAATCGCCAAAAAACGGGTGTTAGTGGCGGTCAGTTTAAATAAAAAATTAT
>CAUPVH010000300.1:0-3455 GCA_963514635.1 uncultured Prevotella sp.
AGATGGAGCCTTTCCTCGCGCAGGTAGACCCACTGCCCGAAGGTAAGACCTATCGCAAGAACACCCATAATGGCCAAGAGTTCGACTATATCCTTGAAGGCACGATGGAATTGACGCTTGGCGAGAAGGTGATGGTGCTGAAAGAAGGCGACAGCGTTTACTTCGACGCCACAAAACCGCATCGCATGCAAGCCCTTGGGGGTAAGCCTGTGAAGTTTTTATGTATTATAATGTAGGAGAAAAACACCAATGGTAGAAAGATTTTTAAAGCAGACAACTTTCGTTTCGACAGAAGATTACAACAAGAACCTTGAGTTCATCATTCCGGATAACTTTAATTTCGCTTACGACGTGATGGATGTTTGGGCTGCAGAAGCACCCGAAAAGACCGCTCTTATATGGACTAGCGACGAGGGCGGAGAGCATTTCTTCACCTTTGCCGAACTGAAAAAGGAGAGCGACCGTGCGGCATCTTACTTCCAAGAGCTGGGCATTGGCCGTGGCGACATGGTGGTGCTCATCCTTAAACGTAAGTACGAGTGGTGGATTGCGATGCTTGCCTTGTGCAAAATTGGTGCTGTGGCCATTCCCGCCACCCACATGCTCACCACGCACGACATTGTTTATCGCAACAATAGCGCCCGTGTTAAGGCCATTGTTTGTGTGGGCGAAGATTATGTTCTTACGCAGATTAAGGGCGCAATGCCCGATAGTCCTACGGTAAAGACCCTCGTCAGCATTGGGCCTGATGTGCCAGAGGGGTTTCATAGCTGGCAAACGGGCGTAGAAAAGGCCGCTCCCTTTGTGCGTCCCAATCACGTTAACGACAACGAAGACACCATGCTGATGTACTTCACCAGTGGTACGAGCGGCGAACCAAAGATGGTTACCCACGATTTTCTTTATCCCTTGGGCCACATTCCCACGGGCGTGTTCTGGCATAACCTGAGTCCGGAGAGCATACACCTCACTGTTGCCGACACGGGATGGGGCAAAGCCGTGTGGGGAAAGATGTACGGACAGTGGATTGCAGGGGCAGCCGTGTTTGTGTTCGACCACGAAAAGTTTGCTGCCGATAAGATATTGCGCATGATAGAGAAGTATCGCATCACTTCGTTTTGCGCTCCGCCCACGGTTTACCGTTTCCTCATACACGAGGATTTCAGCAATTACGACCTCAGTTCGCTTACCTATTGCACCACGGCAGGCGAGGCCTTGAACGCCGCCGTATATCGCAAATTCTACGAGCGCATGGGCATTAAGCTGCTGGAAGGTTTCGGACAGACCGAAACTTGCATGACACTGGGGTTCATGCCGTGGATGGAACCCCGTCCGGGTTCGATGGGTAAGCCCAATGCGCAATACAATATCGACCTTGTTCGCCCCGACGGAACACCATGCGAAGACGGCGAGAAGGGAGAAGTTGTTGTTCGTTTAGGCGAGAAACGCCCATTGGGGCTCTTCAAGGAGTATTATCGCGACCCGGAATTAACGCGCCAAGCCACTCACGGTGGCGTGTACCACACGGGCGATATAGCCTGGCGCGATGAAGAAGGTTATTATTGGTTTGTGGGACGTGCCGATGATGTGATAAAGAGTAGTGGTTATCGCATCGGTCCGTTTGAAGTGGAAAGTGCTTTGATGACCCACCCCGCCGTAGTTGAATGTGCCATTACGGGCGTGCCCGACGAAATTCGCGGTATGGTGGTTAAAGCCACGGTGGTGTTGCACTCCAAGTGGAAGAGCCGTGCGGGAGATGAGTTGAAAAAGGAGCTGCAAGAACACGTTAAGCACGAAACAGCACCTTACAAATATCCGCGCATCGTGGAATTTGTTGACGAATTGCCCAAAACCATCAGCGGAAAGATTAGGCGCGTAGAGATTAGGCAGAAAGATAACGCCAAGTAAAGCTTGGCCGTTGCCTGTTAAATATAGGTGCGCTAGCTGTTGGTTAAGGTCTTATTGTGCCTAAGTCACGCAACACACACTGCTGAATAGCACCTTACGGCACACCTATTATATGTAAGGAGAACGCGAGTTGGGCGTGCCCAAGCTCGCGTTCTCCTTATTTTATACTTGCCGCAATACGTGCCTGTTTCATGTGTACGGGGCTAAAAACGCCGCCTTAACGCCCATGTCGTTGTTGTTTGCATTGCAAACATGGCTTGGGCAAACGTTGTTTGTTGCCAGATAAACCTAAGGTGGAGAGGGCAAAAAGCCTTACAGCTTGCTGCGATCGAGTATGGTAATGCGCTTGCCCTCCACGCGTATTGCCCCCGTTGCAGCCAGTTCGGACATGGTTCTGAGCAACGAAAACTTTTGTATGCCGAAACTTTCGGCAATCTCTTGTCGCGACTTGTCGAGCAAAACCACGTTAGAACCCTGCTTGCTCGACGCCTCTTTGAGGAAGTAACCCACCTTTTCGCGTACGGTGAAAAGGCTTAGCACGCGCATTTTCTTGGTAAGAAACACGTCGATGTTAGACAATATGGCGATAAAGTTGCGGCGCAGCACGGCGTTGGTGTCGATAAGTTCCACAAAGTCGGGCTTTGCTATGCGCAGTACCGAAGTCTCTGTTTCCGTCTCTACGCTTACGGGCATCAGGTTATCTTTCGAAAAGATGAAGGCAGGCGCAATTAAGTTGCCTACCACAAGGCGACTCACTTCTACCGACTTACCCGAAAGGCTCACCATCCTTGCTACCATTTCGCCTTGCACCATGATGTCGACATGGCGATAGGGCATTCCTGCAAGGATGTAGATGTCTTTCTTGTCGAATGTAACAATCTTATGTTTGGTGCTCGCCACGATTTGTTCGAGGCCTTCTTCGCTTATGCCATTGAACAAGGGGCAACGAGTCAGCGCATTTAATATTTTCTTCTCCATAGGTTACAAAAGTAACCATTATTTTTGTAACGACAAGGCTATTCGGTAACAAATGTTATCTGCTTAAAGCTTGGTACGAGTTTTGTTTATAGCGTGGTAAGGAATAAAGTAGTAAGTGATAAGTAGTAAGTGATAAGTAGTAAGTGATAAGTAGCAAGTAGTAAGTCTAGGTTATCTAGTTAATCTAGTAGGCCTAGTATACCTAGGACGCCTAGTAAACCTAACGTTCCTAGTAAACTAGAAACTTAGCAATACACCAACTCATAAACTCAATAACTCATAAACTTTCCAACATATAAACTCATACAGATATGGATAAGAAAATAGAAAAAGGCACGGTGATTGTTGCCAACGAAGTGATTAATTATGCCGAAGGAGGCATTGTAAGTAAGGAATTTGTGCATGCCAATGCCGGCAGCCTAACGCTCTTTGCATTCGATGAAGGGCAAGGATTGAGCGAACATTCTGCACCTTTCGATGCAATTGTGCAGGTGTTGGACGGTGAAGCAGAGATAAAAATCGATGGTGTGCCGCATGTTGTTAAGGCAGGCGAAATGATTATCATGTCC
>CAUPVH010000301.1:0-3450 GCA_963514635.1 uncultured Prevotella sp.
CGTTAAAAGGCAGAGTTACGTTTACACTAATGTAAAGGACTTGATGGCTCAATCGCTGTTTTACGAAAAGACTAGCGTTGATGAGAGCTTGGCATTGAACAGCCGAACAGCTGGCTCGGCCGTCGGAAACAAAACTATTAAGGCGGTAAACATTAACCAGATGGGTTATTTTGAGATACAGCCAGGACAAACTTACTTCGCAGAGACACCTGTTTGCACAAGAGATCAACAAGGTAATGACGTTCCGCTGCATTATCGTATCACTTCTGCAAAGGTAAATTATACCATAAGTGCAGAACAAAAGTTCTACATTAAATATATAGATGGTGGAGACGTTTGGTACTTACAGAGAGATGCAACCTTTGGCACCACACAACAGGAATGGGAGATTGACGATCAAGGACGCATCAATGTTGTTGGCACTTCAAACTACTTAGTAGTTGACCCAAACAATACTCTAACGATAGGCAATGGAACAGGTAGCCGGTTTAGCCTTGTCGGAGAAGGAATCGTATATAACAACTTGTACATGTTTGGAAGCCAACCAGGCAGTCATGTTTACTTTGCACCATACGACAATGTAGGAACTGCACAATGGGAACGTTCTAATGCATCGGGCACTTATACGTTGAAAGTCTACGACAAAACGGGCAAGACCGCCAAAGAAATTAACGTCACTCAGTCTGGAAGTTATGTGATGGACGACTTGAACAACGATGCCGTAAAGTTGGAAGTAGTGGGAGGGAACGGACTTGTGAACCTCGAACTGACAGTGGAGGCGCTCGATCCATACATCAATTACATGGAGTTGATGTGTAATCATGGTGACACGAAGATATCGCGCGAGTTCGTTTCTAACGATTTCAGCGTTGGTGGTGGAGTGTTCTATTTCTATATCCCACGCGATTGGCTCAACACGGCTTGTGATTTTACCTTCGAGAACTTGAAGAGCAAAAGTGCTGACAAGACTTACTACGATGGGGCAACAAACGGCAATGCACGTTTCAGCTTTGTGAAGTCTGAATATTTCAACCTTTTCGGCGAATCGAACAACATCATTTCCAGCCACCCTGACTTTGCGGTTGACTACGATTACAAGAAGAAAGTGTATGTGGCCACGGCAGGAACAAAGCCATTTAAGTTTAACAATGCAGACGAGGTAAGCAATGCTGGTGTTGCAACTTCACTTGTGGAGTATCCCTTCACGTTAGAAGACTATGCTGCCGCAGGCGGTCAGTTTACCAATGTGGTGATGACGCCTGTCGAGGAGAACAAGGATTATAAAACTAACGCCTATGTGTTCACCACAGATGAAACGCGTTATAACATTGCTCCCACCACTGCCACCCAACACCGCTATTACGCTTACTACGATATGGAGATACACTTGGTGGCACGCACCTACACGCCGAGCGTTACTTTCGAAAAGATATACGACAAGTCGTTCTATGGCGACGCAGAAAGCGGTGAGTTCTATGGTGCTGTTGTTACGTCCAAAGACAATGAAGGCAACTTAGGATATAGCTCTGTCGAGGCTGTGAAAGAGCAATTGGAAATAGCTATTGGCGCTGGCGGAAGTAACGTACCCGCCGCAATGGATAAGTTGCTTTATGTAGATATGGGCAGTAAGATGCAAGGTGCCTACTCTTCAAACAGCAGTTCGTGGACCACATTAAAGAATGCACTGGCTAAGAACGCACTGATATTCTTGCCCAAGAACACTACCCATTCTGCTGATAACTTTGCATATGCAGAGGAAGGCGGAACTTATAAGGCTGCACGAAACATCATCCTCACAGATAAACAGCCATTCTATTCTCCTTATAAGATACGCGTTGATGCTGCAAACTACGCTCGCTACACGCGTGAAGTAACAGGAGCTAACAGTCAAGCAAAGAAAGCAACGTTGATGTTGCCCTTCACCTTGGCCTTGACAGATGGTAAGCACGTGAACAAGGGAGACAAATGCTCGTTTGAGGTATATGTAATGCAGCCAACTAATTGTCTTAACGTTAGTCCCGAACAGAAACCTGGTTACGACTATATGAAGTTTGATGGCGATGTTCATTTCATTAAGGTAGAAGGCGCGACAACAGAGGCCAATAAGCCTTACATGATATTGGTGGACGAGACCTATACGCCAAAAGACGGACAATCGTTCGTGGCTATCCAGCACGGTGCTGACATTATGCCCACCACCGCCCACAAGAACAAAACTTACTTGCCTGGCGAAAAGGCTACGGGAAGTGGAAACGGAACGAACTATACCTTTGAAAATAGGGGTACCTATTGTGGCGACCAAGTTCAGAAGGTGTTCTATTTCGCCAACAACAAGTACTATTCGTCATTGAATTTGCCTACCGACCCGAAACAGGTGAAAGTAAGACCGTTCCGCTCATACTATTCGTTCAACAGCACAAGTGGAGCTAAGATGGCTTCCTTCGACGTGGTGTTTGGCGAAAATGGCGAAACCACAGGCATCAGCAATGTAAAAGCTAACGCCGACTTAGCTGTAACGACTGCAAACGGAATGATAACATTCATTGCTAAGAAGGCGCAACGCGTTGAGGTGTTCAGCGTAAACGGCATGAGTGTTGCCAAACTTAACTTGAAGGCTAACGAAACGAGATCCGTTCCTGTTGCCGCTGGTGTGTATGTTGTTAATGGAGTAAAGGTATCAGTACAATAATGAAAGGGATAAGCTATGAAGACGAATTATGTAAAGCCAATGTCGGAGATTGTAACTACAAAGTACGAGTCGATACTGATGTTGCAAAACTCTGGTAATCAATCCGACGATGCCGACGCAAAATCATATGTGTTCGATGAGGAGGAGGAAGAAGATGATATGGACATTCTGCCTTGGAGCGTTAACTACTGACATCATAGGGTGGGGAACTACTGACTGACAATTCGCAAAGGCTAATTGTTGAACTTTTATACTTTAAGAAAGCGGAGCGTGCCTTTAAATGGCTGCTCCGCTTTCTGCCTTTTATAAATAGGAAATTTAAGGGTGAAAAAGTGAAAAGGCGGTTTAAAGGTGAAAGGGTGAAAAGATGGCTGAGCCTATTAAGTTGTTAACTTGTTAACCCGTTAGCCTTTGTAATCTTTTTAGTATAAATTTTAACATTGTGAGTGCGTTTTTTGCAACCACTCGCTCACCTGGCCGCAAATTTTCAATTCTCGCGAGGGTTTGTTGCGATGCGAAATGAGGGTTACATGTGAATGGTTGAAAATAGATTTCCGTTGCATAAAAACGCAACTTGCACCTGATTTTGGGCTATTTGCAGCAAAATACAGTGCATTTTGGTACTAAACGCAGTGCATTTTGGTGCTAAACGCGGTGCATTTTGGTGCTAAACGCAAGGCATTTTGGTGCTAAACGCAAGGCAAAATGCTGCTAAATGCGAGGCGAAAAGCATAAATATTCACAGCAATTGCATAGACAAA
>CAUPVH010000302.1:0-3435 GCA_963514635.1 uncultured Prevotella sp.
CTATGGCTGTGGCCAGCGAGATAAAGTTGCTGAAACGATGGGGAAAAACAAAGAGACGTGCATCCGAATCGAGCTTGTTCCACTTGAAATCGTAACTTAAACTGACCGACCACTTGGGCATCAGTTCCAACACATTAGCCGTAGATAGATATATTTCTTGCTGTTTGTAGGTGTTGTCTACGGGCAGTTGGGTTGGGTCGTTGCTGATGTAGTGCGTGTGATAGTAAGCGTATTTGGCCAACCACTGCGTAGAAAAGGCATCGGAGAAACTTTTTTGGAAACGCAATTGGGAGAAGTGATTGTGGTCCGATTGCCTTTCGCCGCGCCGCCACACGTTGTTAACAATGGCCCCAGGTATTCCGCGTTGCGAATTATAGGTGTAAGCTTTCCAATTCCACATGCCGTGGTCTATCACGCCGTGCACGTTTGCTTCAGCCCTTAATGCCCAAATGTCTCCGTTTTGGCGTATGGCCGTAGTGTCGTAAGCCACAGAGCGGTCTTGGTTGTGGCGCAGATAACGAAAGCGATACTTGCCACTAGACGTGAGATAGCCCACACTAAGCGAGGCGTTAACGGCCTGACTAAGTCGGTTTTCCCATAAACCCGATAGCCGATAGGTGTCGCTAGAAGCGCGACCAGCCTTGAATCTAAGGTTAAAGGGCTTGTTTATGTCGAAACGAGGCGTGCGTGTACGAATATAAACCGAACCGGCATTGCCGAAATCGCTTGCTGGTTGGAAGATGGCGCTTTTCTGTCCGTTGTATAAAGTAATCTCCTCTACATTGTCTAACGACAGCTGACCAAGGTCGATTTGTCCGTTTTGGGCATTGCCAAGCTCAATTCCATCGTAGAAAATACCGAGGTGGTTGGTGCCCATACTACGTATGTTAACCGTTTTCAGTCCGCCAACGCCGCCGTAGTCTTTTATTTGCAGTCCTGAAAAGTAACGTAAGGCATCGGCCACACTGTGTGCGTTCAGCCTTTCAAGCACGGCACCATCTAGCTTTTGCGAGGGAATAACCTCGCGAAAGGTGTTTTTAGACACGACAACAATCTCGTGTACGTGCTGTATCGAGTCTAATGGCAACTGCCGTTTTGTATCCTGACCATGAGCAGATGCAGCGAAGAACAACGCCGCACAAGCCGAAAAGAAATGTACTCTCTGCATATTTCAAGTTCTTATCTTATAACCTTTCCTCGAGGTTAAATTAAAGGCATGTTCTAAAAAATCCACGCAAAGGTTCAAATGTTGTTCCTTGTATTGCTCTTCACTGTCTTTTTGCTTTTATCTGGCATTTTTCGCTTTCTCTTTCAGAAAGCATGGTGCACTATGCTCCTTCAAGAAGTAAGCAAAACCTGCTCAGCTAAAAGCTAAAAATACAGCAAAGGTAATTTTTAGAACCAGTCTAAAGATAAATGGCAATGGCAGGTCTTCTGACTTTGTAACCCGACCACAAACGCCTTCCCGAATGCCCTTGCTGGGGTTCAGTGGCGCAGTGTTTGTGGCCAGTAAAGGTTACTTACAGCAGCGGGACTGTTCGGGATTTACACCCGATTCCCTTTTAATCGCTCGCAAGCGAACCTATTGCCTTGTTGTGCAAAGATAGTTATAATATGTGGAATATGCAAGCATGATGTGCGGCGGGCATTGTTTGTGTAAAGGCATAACAACTTGTTATAGTCAAAAAGAATTAGTGCAGTAACTAACTTCTTATGAATGTCTGGGCAAATATCAAGTGAAGTATCGGTACAAGACACTTTGTACTGGCACTACAAGGGGCTTGTACTGGCACTACAAGACGTTTGTAGTGTGGCTACAAGATGCTTGTACTGACACTACAACTAGTTTTGTACTGAAACTTTGATGGCAAAACCTGTGGTGTACGAACAAGTGCATAAAGCCAAATCTTTTGCCTACCCCTTGCCCTTACACTTACACCTCGCCACAAACACGCACCATTAGTCTTGAAAATAAACCCTATTCACCCTATTACTTATGCCCGTTAGCACCTCGTAAGGGATGGTTTGCAGCACATCAGACAGCACCGTTACGGGCAAGTTGTCGCCGAATATCTCCACACTGTCGCCTTCGTTACAGTCTATCCCCGTCACATCAATCATGGCTACGTCCATGCAGATGTTGCCAACATACTCTGCTCGCTGGTTGTTCACCAAGCAATAGCCGTTGCGGTTGCCCAATCGCCTGTTCAATCCATCGGCATATCCAATGGGTATGGCCGCTATCACGCTATCGTGATCAATGGCTCCGCGGCGCGAATAGCCCACTGTATCGCCTGCCTTAACCTTGCGCAGTTGCAGAATGGTGGTGCGCAGGGTGCTCACATTGTTGATGATGGCGTTGTTTCGAGGGTTAATTCCGTACAGGCCTAGGCCCAATCGACACATATCTAGCTGACGTTGTGGAAAATGTTCGATGCCTGCCGAGTTATCTATGTGGCGCAAAATATGGTGTTCGAAAGCAGCCTGCAACATCCTACTGCCTTTATCAAAACATTCAAACTGGCGTTGCGAAAAGTTGTCGAACTGGTCGGCATCAGACCCAACAAAGTGCGAAAACACCGATTTGGGTATCAAGGCGTTTTGGTTGTGCAGGCGTTCTATCAGTCGGGGAACATCGTTTTCGGGGTCGAACCCAAGGCGGTGCATGCCAGTATCCAACTTGATATGAACGGGAAATCCCGTTATTCCCTCTTTCTCGGCAGCCTTAATGAGAGCCTCCAATAGGCGGAAACTGTACACTTCGGGTTCCAAATCGTAGTCGAACATGGTTTTGAAGGCCGTCATTTCGGGGTTCATTATCATGATGTTGCTGCTTATTCCGTTGCGTCTTAGCGTTGCTCCTTCGTCGGCAACGGCCACAGCAAGGTAATCTGCGCGATGGTCTTGCAGGGTCTTTGCTATCTCTACGGCTCCTGCACCATATCCGTCAGCCTTAATCATGCACACCAACTTGGTGTTGGGCTGCATCATAGCACGATAATAATTCAAGTTGTCTATCATGGCATTGAGGTTCACTTCGAGGGTAGTTTCGTGCACTTTCTTCACCATCAGTTCGGTTAATTGGTCGAAATCAAAACTTCGTGCGCCTTTTAGTAGCACCACCTCGTTGCGCAATCCCTTAAAAACATCGCTGCGTATGAAATCTTCTACCGAGGCGAAGAAATGCCGTTCTGTCAACGCGATGCTTTCTTTGTTGGCGCAAATCTTCGGTCCGATGCCGATAAACTTCTGCACGCCGCGTTGTTCGGCCAAGCCCGACACCTCTTTATATAGTTCAGCATCGGGCAGTCCGCTTTGCAAAATGTCGCTCAACACTAGCGTTCGTTGCTGCCCATTGTGGTCGGGGCGGCGGTTCATAAAGTCGAGAGCGATGTCCAGCGAGTTGATGTCTGAGTTGTACGAGTCGTTGATGAG
>CAUPVH010000303.1:0-3424 GCA_963514635.1 uncultured Prevotella sp.
GCGCCGTGGCCTGCGACCCAGCCCTAACCACCGTAGACCAACATGGGTTTAAAGTGGGCGAAGCGGCTGCCGAAATACTCATGCGCCACGTGGAGGGACATATCGAGAAAGGCAAGGTAGAACGGAGACTGGTTCGCACCCGACTAGTAGTGAGAGACTCTACACGCCCCGTTGCCACATCCATAACCGAACAACTGGTGCGAACCCTGCCAAAGGAAACCAACACGGCGCACAACAACGGCAAAGACCTGGACAAACAGCCCCAAGCATCCGAGAAAAGCAAGGCGCAACAAACGGCCTAAGCCACGACATCCCCCACAACGTGCACCCAACCACACATGCCCACACCCAACATTCAGTGAGGTGCAAAAACCATTAACGCCAAATTACGAATACAACCATATATGAACAATCAACTGAAAAAGAAACCCGACTTGGACTTTTGGAAACTATGGAACCTTAGTTTCGGATTTTTCGGCGTGCAGATAGCCTACGCCCTACAAAGTGCCAACATCTCGCGAATATTCGCAACGCTGGGCGCCGACCCACACGACCTTAGCTACTTTTGGATACTTCCGCCGCTGATGGGCATACTTGTTCAACCCATCGTTGGCACACTCAGCGACAAAACATGGACTCGTTTTGGCCGCCGCATACCTTATCTCTTTGTGGGTGCAACGGTAGCCGTACTGGTGATGTGCCTCCTACCCAATGCCGGTTCGTTCGGCATGGCGGCAGGTATGGCCATGATTTTCGGTTTAACGGCACTCATGTTCCTCGATACGAGCATCAACATGGCCATGCAACCCTTCAAGATGCTGGTGGGCGACATGGTGAATGAGAAACAAAAGGCTCTGGCCTACTCCATACAAAGTTTCCTCTGCAATGCCGGTTCGGTGGTGGGCTTTATCTTCCCCTTCTTCTTCACCTTCATCGGCATCAGCAACATTGCCGCAGCAGGTGTCGTCCCCGACTCGGTTATTTGGTCCTTCTACGTGGGCGCAGCCATACTTATACTCTGCGTTATCTACACCACATTGAAGGTTAAGGAGTGGAACCCGAAAGAATATGCCGAATACAACCAACTGGAAAAGCCACTCGACGAGGAGAAAACCAACGTCTTTGTCCTCCTACGCAACGCCCCCAAGACGTTCTGGACGGTTGGATTAGTACAATTTTTCTGTTGGGCTGCCTTTATGTACATGTGGACCTACACCACAGGCTCTATCGCCGACACCGTTTGGGGTGTCGACATGCAGCTACATTCGGCCACCAGCACGCCCCAATACCAAGAGGCAGGCAACTGGGTGGGCATACTTTTCGCCATTCAAGCCATTGGCAGCGTGCTATGGGCAGTGGTGTTACCCAACATCCGCAACCGCAAAACGGCCTATGCCCTTTCGCTACTGTTGGGCGGCATCGGCTTTTTGTTGGTACCCTACATCACCGACAAGTACCTCATGTTCGTTCCTTTCATTCTCATTGGCTGCGCTTGGGCCGCCACATTGGCCATGCCCTTCACCTTCGTAACCAACGCCTTGGAAGGGAAAGGACACATGGGCGCATACCTAGGTCTATTTAACGGAACCATCTGCGTACCCCAAATCATCGCCGCCGCCTTGGGTGGCACGGTGCTACATCTGCTGGGCAGCGTGCAAAGCCACATGATGATGGCCGCAGGCGCGATGCTCGTCATCGGCACTTTCTGTGTGTCGATTATCAGCGAAAAAGAGAAATAAAACCGCGTGTAGAACCTCACGCACGCCCCACTTAACGCACACATGCGCCAACTACCACAAGCAGCAGTTGGCGCATGTTGTTTAACCCCGCGCGCTGCCACCATTTGTTTTACCCTAAACAGCCCTAAACAGCATAACAAGGGCGTGTGCAGCTGCAAGGCTCTGTCAACATCACCATTTATTGATACAGCTCAACACGCCCGCATCATTGTTAAATTATGCAAAGGCGGTTAACATATGCACTTAATGCAGCAATAAATTCCACCCAAAACACTATCTTTGAGGAAAATTATCAAAGCCAGTTTTTATGAAAAAGAAATTTGTTACGTACTTCATTCTACTCGTTTTTTGCTTACCTATCGCAGCTCAAAATTTCAGAGTTGGCGTAACGGCAGGCGCCAATCTCCATTCATCCACAAATATTGATGCAAGAATGGGTTTCAGCATTGGTGCGAAAGCCGAGTATGGTTTTAATGGTCTTGCCGAGGGTTGGTATGCAGATGCGTCGCTTTTGTTAGAGTCACACGCGTGGAAAGTGGATTTGGCAATCTAGGCCTTCATCTATATAAGTCATCCAGACAATACACAACGCCCTGGTATCTAAACCTACCCATACACGTTGGCTATAGATTTCCCGTTTCGCAAGATGTGAAGATGCTAGTCAACGCAGGCCCCTTCGTGGGACTTGGTCTATTTGGAACATCGAAGTACGAAATAGTTTTCATGGATGGCAACACAGAAAAAGGAACTATTTACGACAATATCTTCACTGCAAAAGACGCCCTTGGCAGAAAGATACAGAACCGTTTCAGTTGGGGAGCAGGTCTCCGTTTCGGAATAGAAGTTAAAGACAAGTATCAGTTTATGTTAGGGTACGACAGGGGTTTCAACAAATTCAGTTCACTCTTTGGCAATTCAAGAATGAACCTTTTATCTGCCTCTGTTGCATACATGTTTTAAAAACTCCATGCCTTTCCGCTTCATCTGCACAGGCATAGTTGTAAAATGCTAACGGCAAGTAAATAAAGGGGCTGCCTTATCGGGCACGACCCTTTATTTTGCACGCAATATCAAGAACATTTCTCACCTTGTGCACACATTCATACGCGCAGAAGAGCGAGAAAAGTTTCCTGCTGATGAAAGCAGCGTTAAACCCAAATCGATCGATAGAGCCGTTTAGATTTTGCGTATTGTTGAGCACATTGCCTGCCTTATTCTTGAAGGCGTAGTGTACTACCTCAAAAGAACAAGACAGGCAAGATGCCGACAAGCAAACAAAAGAAGGGCAGGAAGTGATGAAAACAACATAAAACATGTTGTAAGCAGTCTAACGGCTGATTTGGATTAAAGCCAAGGCGGTGCTTGGAACGTAACCTTTCAAACCTTTTTCAACAAGTTCCCATTGTTAAATACAATACTTTTATTTTACAAAACACGTCCTAACTTCCATGCCATTCTAGCGAAAATCAAGGCTCAAAAGTAGGTAATTAGCCACTAATTTACGACCTACGCATTGTCCCACGTGTCCTTTTTTAAGAAATTCACTTGCATTTTGCACCATTTAGCCTTTCTAGATTGGTTGAATGTTCGTAATTTTTCAAGCCCAATTACGTACATTTAGCCCCTAAAACCCTACTTTTCGATGGTTATTTTGCCCTTTTGGGCCATGTGTTTCATGGTTCTAA
>CAUPVH010000304.1:0-3423 GCA_963514635.1 uncultured Prevotella sp.
TGGGGTTATCGTCCCTATCGTCCGAACAGGCTGCCATCACAAAGATACCACCCAGCAGCATCAAGGATGTTTTTATGATTTTATTCATGTTTGTCTGAATTAATGGTTTAATATCCAGGGTTCTGCTTCAAGTTAGGATTAACGGAGAGATCGGAAGCTGGCAAGGGGAAGATGTTGCGACGGACGTCGAAGGTGCGTCCATTAGGCGCTCCACCTTTCCATGACCACATATAATTGTTGTCTCCACCGAAGTATCCATAACGGATAAGGTCGGTGCGACGTTGACCCTCGAAGTAGAATTCGCGGCTACGCTCGTCGAGAATTTCGCGCAACGAGAAGCTCCGGAATGCAGGAGCACCCGACCGGGCACGTAACTCATTAAGGTAAGCAGTACCTTGTGTAGTGGTGGTTCCGCCATTAAGGCGCGCCGTTGCCTCAGCGAAAGCGAGGTATGACTCGGCTACACGGAAGAAGAAGAAGTCGGTATCGGCAAAGTCGGTGTGCGTTACAGCCGAGCCGTCGCTCTTTATACCCGTGTACTTCACTACCGAATAGCCCTTCTTAAATTCCTTAACGGCATCGGTGTTGGATATTTCCAACGTACGATCTACGGCAAAGAACAAGGCGCGCTTATCGCCAGCAGCAGTCAGAATGGCATCGGTGGACCCTGTCGGTGGTGTTCCCGCAAAGAACTTCTGCACCAACTCGCGACGTGCGCGGTTTCCTGCCCATACTCCACTTATACCATGATCGGGCATATCGCCATTGTACGTAGAGGCAATGAGGAACGTGGTGTTGCCGTATGCGGCAGTTTTGTTTCCTTGTTGCAGCAGTGGCAGCACAGCTTCTACCGATGCACCGCTCTCGCCATTGTCGCCCATAAAGAGCATTTGGTAAGCAGAATAGCTGGCGGTACCAGCAGTAAAGAGCTTATAATCTGACTTTATCACCTTCTCGGCATACTCGGCAGCTTTCTGCCACTGTGCAGTGCCGCTGTAAACCTCTGCATTGAGGTAAAGGCGAGTTAGCAACATCCAAACCGCAGCCTTGTCGGCGCGTCCGTAACCTGCATCGGTAGACTTCTTGGCTTTTGGTTCGGTCAAGAGCGGTTCAATCTCCAACAATTCCTTTTCGAGCCATGCATACACCTCGGCTTGGGTTCTTTGCACAGGCTTTTCGGTGCTAACCGTGAGCGGCAGAGCTATGTTTCCGAAAGCGTCCATGGCCAAATAGAACTGCAAAGCGCGCAAGAAACGCACCTCGGCCGTACGCGTAGCGTCTACATCTGATGCCACATCCAAATAGTGGTTGCACACAGATATGCCCGCATAAAGGCGGTTATAGTAGATAGCAAGGAAGGCATTGCTGGCTCCTTGCTCGTTGGTGTTCATCGTAGCCACACCTGGGTCGGTCCACGAGCAAATGGCTTCGTCGGTGGTTAGTTCGTTGGCGTTGAAGTATTGGCGCACAAGTCCCGTTGTACCAGGGTCCTCTGCGGTAACAATAGACTTGCCGGGGCCTTCCAAACCCTCGATAGCCAAGTTGGCGTAGCATTGGTTAAACAGGGCTACGGGGTCCAGTTCCGTTCTCTTGTTGGGGTCGATCGGCGTTACGTCGAGGTCGCCTATACACGAAGAAAGCCCAACGGTGAGCAGCATTGCAGCTGCTGGAAGGATATTTTTGATATATCGTTTCATTGTAATTTCTCTTTTGGGGGTTGTTAGAAATTCAAACTCAAACCTAGGATAAAGGAGGTAGGACGTGGGTAAAGTTCGTAGTCGATACCGCTGAACACTTCGGGATCCAGTCCTTTATACTTGGTAATGGTGAACACATTGGATGCCGTGGCGTAAACTCGACCACTGAGTCCATGCCAAGATCCCATTTGAAAGAGCTTGTCGAAGCTGTAACCCAAGGTAATATTGTCACAACGCAAGAACGAAGCGTTACGTACAAAGTAGTCGCTTTGTACCCAATCGCTGGTTTGCCAGTTCAGGTCGAGGGCCGACTTAAGGCGTTGCTCCAAGTAACCGCTTGGTGCCCATAGCTGGCTCATGTTGCTTCGGCTAGACTCAACATCGTTATAAACGTAGTTGCCGATGCTCGCGCGGAACGACATACCCAAGTCCCAATTCTTATATTCAAGGCGCGAAGAGAGACCCATCGTTACAGGAGGAGCAGCTTGTTTGTAGAAATAACGGTCGTCATCGTTGATAATACCATCTTGATTGCGGTCAACGACAGCGCCTTCAATAGCCTTACCGTTAGCATCGTAAGCTTGCTGGTACACCCAGAAAGCAGTGGCAGCGCGGTCAACGGCATAGGCCATCACTTTCTTTCCCGTTCCACTATGCAGCGAATTACCCGTTTCTATGGGGCGCGAGTTTGCTCCAACCAATTGCGTGATGCGGTTTTGGTTGTAGGTTACGTTGTAGTCGAGCGTCCAATACCAGTCTTTCGATTGGATGGCTTTCCAGCTAATGGTGGCCTCGACACCCGTGTTGCGCAATGCACCGATGTTGGTATTCACGCGGTTATCAAAGTTTGTACCAGCGGCTGCGGGTGCAAAGTTGAGCAAGTCGGTAGTCTTACGGTAGTACCAATCGATACTTCCGCTAAGCCTTTGGTTAAGGATTCCCCAGTCCAAACCCACGTTAAAGGTGGTGGTTGTTTCCCAAGTGAGGTTCGGGTCATAGGCTTGGGGCATGGATAGCCTACCGTCTTCGAGTATGGGATAGAAGGATTGCGTGCCCGTATTGATGTTGTAGATGGCGAAATAGTTATAATCGCCAATGCCTTCCTGCTGTCCGGTCTTACCCCAACCCAGCCTAAGCTTGAGGTCTGAGACTGCGTTAACGTCTTTCAAGAAACCTTCTTCCTTGGCCTTCCATGCGAAAGCGAACGATGGGAACCAAGCCCAGTGTTTCTTAAAGCGCGAAGAACCGTCGTCGCGAACCGTCGCGGTGAAGTAGTAGCGGTTAAGCAACGTGTAGTTGGCACGGCCGAAGAACGACACCAGGTAGCTCTCCGTGCGCGAGTGATAAGGTACGTGCGGGGTTTCTTGGCCTGCTTTCGTCTTATGACCAGCTCCATAATGGCCTGTATAGTCGCTTGTTTCGTTGCGCCAGAAGTGCTGCCACTCGTAACCAGCCATGATGTCGAAGTGGTGTTTCTCGTTGAAGTCTTTAAAATACTGCGCGTACATGCTGAGCGAGAGATTGCGTTTCAGCTTGTTGGCTGCACCATAGCTACCATAATAGAAAGCTTCGGGCGCAGTGGGGGGTATGCGTTTGTTTTGCGTTCCCTCAGAAACATCTGCGCCATGTGTAAGGTGCAGGCGAAGGTCTTCAAAGCCATGAACCTTATAGTCGATGACGGCACTACCCACAAATGAGCTACTGTAACCCCTTTCGTAATGCAAAG
>CAUPVH010000305.1:0-3412 GCA_963514635.1 uncultured Prevotella sp.
GGCCGATTGGGTAAAGCGGTTCGCGCGCATATATAATAAGGTGTCTGTTGGGGCAGATTACACCGGCAGTTGCAACCTCGGCCGCGGCACTTACTACGAGAAGGCGCGCCTAACACCCACATGGCGACCCTACCGTTACCACGAATTGCCCACGCTGAACAACCTTGCCGTCTATGCCGAAGAACGCCTGAACATACCAACGGGCAAGCTTTCGAACATGGAATTGACCGTGGGCGTTCGCAACGACATCAGTCATATCGCTGGTTCGGCCTACGGAACGGCCTCAACCCTCTCGCCACGCGCCAACCTTCGTTACGTGTTTTGGCATGGTCGCGATACGTGGATGCGAAGTCTTTCGGCACATGTGGGCTGGGGAAAATCGGTTAAATTGCCCTCGTTTCAAGTGCTTTACCCCCGCACCAGCTATATAGACCGACTGGCATTTACGCCTGGAAGCACCGCCGACAACAAAGCTTACTATGCCTATCACACCTTTCCGTCGCAGGCGGTATACAATCCGCAACTGCAATGGCAGTACACCAACCAGCTTGACCTTGGCTTACAGGCCAACATCGGCCACACGCGCGTTAACGTTTCGGCCTTTTATCACAAAACGTTTAACCCATATACGGCCGTAGTGGTGTACAAACCCTACACCTATAAGTACACTTCGCAAGCCGCATTAGAGCATTGCCCCATCCCTTCTGCCAACCGCGAATACCACATCGACCAACAGACAGGCATCGTAACCGTGAACGACATCACGGGTGCCAACGCCCCAATACAGCTGCCTTACAAGGAAAGAGAAGGCTATCTGAGCAACCGCAAGTACGTAAATGGGTCGCCCACCGAACGCTTCGGCATAGAGTGGATTGTGGATTTCGCACCAATCAAGGCACTACGCACTTCGCTTAGGCTCGATGGAAACTACTATTATTACAAAGGATTAGACGATTTGCTCTTCGCAGCATTACCCTCGGAGGCTGGCACGCTCAATGCACAAGGCAAGCCTTACACCTATATTGGCCATTATCGCGGCAGCGGAACAACCTCTACCGACAATACGGCGTCTCCCTCGGTGAGCAACGGTTCGCTCACGCACGAGGCCAATCTCAACGTCACCCTCACAACCCACGTGCCGCGCATACGTATCATCATGTCGCTACGCGTGGAGTGTTCGCTCTATCAATACAACCGTCCGCTAAGCGAATTGCCAAACGGAACGCGCGGATATGCTTTGGAGAAGGGCGACGATTTCTTTGGAAAGCCCTACACGCGGGATGTTCGCGACAAGCACATGGTGGTTTATCCCGAATATTACAGCACGTGGGAAGAACCCGATAAGCTTATCCCTTTCGCCGAAAAGTTTGCTTGGGCCAAAGACAACGACCCCGCTTTGTTCAACGATTTGGCTAAGCTGGTGAAACGAACCAACTATGCCTTCGTGATGAATCCCGAACGTCTGTCGGCCTATTACTCGGCCAATTTCAGCGTAACGAAGGAGATTGGCGACCGCGTACAGCTGATGTTCTATGCCAATAACTTCTGGAACACCATGAGCCGAGTGCGTTCTACACGCACAGGGCAAGAAACTTCGCTCTATGGCAGCTCGTATGTGCCCGCCTTTTACTATGGGTTGGGGCTGAAAGTGAAGATATGATGGGGGGAGTAATTGAGTAGTAAGTAGTAAAGTAGTAAGTAGTTATGGAGTTAAACCAAATGTTTTGTTGCAGCGTGGCAAACGTTCTCACAAACTCACAGACTCACAAACTCACAGACTCACAAACTCACAGACTCACAGACTCATCAACTCGTCAACTCACAGACTCACAAACTTACAAGTTCACAAACTCACAAACTTACAAGTTCACAAGTTCACAAACTCACAAACTCACAAACTAAAAAACTCATTAATTAATAAATAAGCAATTATGTATCGCAAAACAATTCTTATCAATTCGTTCTTAGCAGCGTTTTTTGCGCTGCTGGTTTTGTCGTGCAGCAGCGACGACAAGGTAGACACGGTGCAAACCTGCAAGGTTAACGTAACTTTGCAGTATCCCGAAAACAGCATTCAGCCCTACGAAGGCGCAAAAGTTGAACTTGTTGACGCACGTGCATCGGTATTCGTAGCCACAACCAATGCTAAGGGAGTGGCCGAATTTAACGTGCCGGCCGGCATTTACGATGTTCGTAGTAACGCAACACGCGGCGATGGAATATGGAAACTCAACCTTAATGGCAATAAAAGTAAGGTAGTTGTATCGCCACCCACTACGGAAATAAAGCTTGAAATGAAACTCTCAAAAGCTGCTCAGATTATCATTAAAGAGCTTTACAATGGTGGTTGCCAACCTGATAATGGTGATAAGTTTTTCCAAATGGACAAAGGCTTTGTCCTCTACAACAACAGTGCGGAAGTGGCTACAATCGAGAATCTTGCTGTTGGAATCATAAACCCCTTCAACTCGCAAGCACCTAGTAAATGGCTTGTTAATGGTAAATTGGAGTATGAGGGCAAAGGTTACATCCCTGGTATTCATGGCATTTGGTATTTCCAAGGGCCACTCGTGATACAACCTTACTCACAAATTGTGGTGAATGTTAATGGTGCTATCGACAATACAAAGACCTACTCTAAGTCGGTTAACTATGCCAATAAGGACTATTACGCCATGTACGACCCTGAATCGGGTTACAACCATGCGCTTTATTACCCCTCTCCGTCAGAGCTCATCCCCACTTCTCATTATCTGAAAGCCGTTGAATACGGACAAGGTAATGGCTGGCCGCTCAGTGTAACATCGCCTGGTATGTTTATTTTCCAAACCAAAGGCGTTACGCCACGCGACTATGCCAACAACGTTTCCAATATTATTTATGCCCCAGGGGCTGCTATCAATAAGGTGAACGCCAACTTAAAGATACCTAACGAGTGGGTTATTGATGGCATCGAGGTGTTTAGTGCAGCTTATGTCGCTAAGAATGCTAAGCGTCTACCTGCCGAAATAGACGGCGGAAACGTGCTGCTTACTAACCAACATGGGCATACCCTCTACCGCAACGTGGACAAAGAGGAGACCGAAAAGCTGCCTGAGAACAAAGGAAAGCTGGTGTATGGATATAGCATGGGCGTCTCTACGGGCGACCCCAGCGGCATTGATGCCGAGGCTTCGATAAAGAATGGCGCACATATTATATATATGGACACCAATAACTCTACCAACGACTTCCACGAAAGGAAGGCTTTCTCCATTAAAGGAAAGTAAATTGGCAAGTTGGAAAATTAACGAGTTAACAAATTAACAAGATGAAAACGCTCTGCCACGTGCGTGGCTTGGCTTAACAAAAAAGGGCTTTGGGGGCTGTTTTCTAGGAAAGCTAGGCGTTCTGGAACAACCAGAATGCCTAG
>CAUPVH010000306.1:0-3406 GCA_963514635.1 uncultured Prevotella sp.
CTTTTGTGTCATCAATCGTTCGAGCTTTTCCTCGGCCGTTGCGCCGTCATTCCATTTGATAGTGATAGTGCTAACGGCAGCTTGCGACTGTCCGAAACCTCCTTCGGCATCGGTATAGTCGGCTTGTTTGGCTGTACTGTTTTCGAGATAGCTAGCAGCACTGCCTGCTCCCCATTGTTCGAACGATAGTGTTACGCCTTCTTCGTACAGTTCTTTTACAGTACCGCCCATGCCTGTCCAGCCAGCTAAGGCACCTTCTGCGCGGCAGAAAGCCATTTCTGCTGCCGTTAGCCACATGCCACGAGTGGCCTTGTCTACGTTGGCAGCCGAGTAAACCTCATCGGCTTTCTTCTTATTCTCAATTTTTGCACCAGCTAGGCAGCCCACGATGGCACGACCCGATGTTTTTTGTGCAGGTTTGAAGTACGTTCTAATGCGTGGGTCTGAATAACCCGTGAGGAAACATTCCAAGTCGGCACAAGCGCGGCTGTCGCCCCATTCAATAGAAGTCTTATATTGTCCGTTGGGCGTATAGGTAACGGCACAGTTGTCGTCGTTGCTCGTAATAACACCAGCAGCAACAGCTGCCTCACCCGTTTTCTTTGCGAATGCGGGGTCGGCATAGCGCATGCGTATGGCCATTCTCAACTTCAAAGAGTTGGCCAACTTATACCATTTTGACACTTTGCCCTCATAAACCTTGTCGTTCTCTTCGTTTACCGATGAGCTGTTGAAAGGTTTGAGCAACAATGCGGCCGTGTCTAAGTTGGCAACGAGCAACTTATATACGTCTTTCTGAGAAGAGTAGGCAGCGTCGTCTTGCTCTAAGCCCACGGGTAATGCACCATACATGTCAACATAGCGTTGGTAAACCTGTGCGCGGAGCACCAAGGCCTGAGCGTACAGCACGCCTTTGCGACCCGTTTTGGCAGCGATGGCTTTGAAAGCCGACGTAGCTTTGGGCAGTGAATTGTTGAAAGGCCAGCTCACCCAACCATTGGGCGCATTGAAACGAGCGAAGTTCTTGTCGCTAAAACCATTGTTGGCATAAGTCATATAGCGGCCCAGATAGTTTCCGATGAGGTCTTCTGTCATCTGATACGTGTTCTCTTGTTCGGGGAAAGCCTCGTTAACCAATTGGGTAAGGAACGAACTGGTGGAGTAGTTGTCGCGGTCCAGCTCTTCTGCCGATACATTATGACCGGGTCGGTTGGCCTCTTCGAAACCTGCGGTGCAAGCCGTTTGCATGGCTAAGCCGCCTACTAGCAGGGCACTCAAGGCCATCGACTTGAAGATATGTTTATTATTCATCGTTGTATTCTTTGTGTTGAATTAAATATGCACGTGCGTATTAGAACTTCAGTTTTACGTTGAAACCTAACGAGCGTAGGCTAGGCTGCATAAAATAGTCGAATCCCTGATAGTAGGTACCTGTAGAGGCCACAGATTCGGGATCGAAAGGAGCCTTGTTGTAAATGAAGAAGAGATTGTTTGCTGTAAGTCCCAACGACAAATCCATGCCCTTGAGCCACTTCTTGGGTAAGGTGTAACCCAGATGTGCCTCTTGTAGGCGGGCGTTGGTTGCGCTGTAGGTGTATTCGCTCCAGATAGGGTTGTCACCACCCACTATGCGATAGTAATTCTCGGCGCTAATCTTGCCGCCATTGAGATTGATACCACCGTTGTTACGAGCGTAGGCAGATGCTTTTGAAACACCCCAAGAATCGAGTATGGCTTGTGTTTGCGATAGCACGATGCCACCTAAGCGGGCTGTGATAAGGAATCCCAAGTTGAAACCTTTCCACGAGAATTCGTTAGAGAATCCCAGGTTGGCTTTGGGCAAAACGGAACCAAGGTATTTGGGGTTGCTAAGGTTTTGTTGCATCACATTGCCAGTCTTGTCGGTGGCGATGTTGCCTTCGTTGTCGCGACGGAAGTCGGTAGACATGTAAACGTCGCCCATAGTTCCCCCTTTCTTCAAGATTATTTCGGCACCGTTAAGTCCACCTTTTTTTGCCACCTCAGTGTCGTCGTCGAAGAGTTTAATAATCTTGTTTTGATTGGCGCTGAACGTAAACGACGAGTTCCAATCCAAATCGCCAAATCGGTGATTGTAACCTAGCGAGAGTTCTATACCTCGGTTGCGCACATTACCCAACTGAATGTACTCCTTGTCATATCCTCCCGCCGTTATGTCGCGTAAGAAAGTTTGCTTACGGGTGTTGCTATGGTAGAGCGTAAGGTCTAATGTTAGCGCGTTGTTAAAGAAACGCGCAGTAATGCCGGCCTCCCACGAGTCGGTGCGTTCGGGGTAGAATGTCTTTGGGAAACGATAAGTAACGGTGCGATAGGTGCCTGTGGTTGGGTCGTATTCGTAACGCCAACGCGAGGTGATGTTTGGTGAAATGGCACTACCCACCGAAGCCCACGATGCGCGAACTTTCAAGTAATTAATAAATTGAGGAAGCTTGGCCATTTGCGAAACAACACCCGACATACCCACCGAGGGATAGAAGAACGACTCGTTGCTGGTGCCATCAAGCGCCGAATCCCAATCGTTACGTCCGGTAAGCGTTAGGTATAGCATGCTCTTCCAACCCAATTCTACGTTGGCGAAGAGCGAGTTCACTGCATGCTTTTTCTGTTCGTATATGGGGCGGTTGGCGTTGGTAACCTCCGCATGGTTTATGGCGTTGGGGGTGAAGATGTTTGAAGGGGCTTTCAGGCCACCTTGGAAACCTTCGTTGTTGTATTTAGTACGTGTGAACGAACCTCCCAAGTTGGCTCCGATAGAGAAATTATCGAACGACTTATTTACGTTAGCCATGATATCGCCATATAGCGATTGGTCATTAACCTTTGAGTGGGCGTAATAACCATACTTGGAATGTGAGAATATTTCGATGGTGGATGCATATCGTTTGTCTTCTTGCTTAACGGCAGCATCGTCCCAGCGCAACCTTCCAGTAACGTCTAGCCAGTCGGTAATCTTGTATTTGAGGCTTCCACTAAGCATATAGCGGCTGCGGTGGTTTTCGCGCACCATGCGATTTGTAACCCAGTAGGGATTTTGCATTTTGAGGGCGTCGCCATAATTCCAGTTCTGTACGTAGATGTTGCGGTTTGGATCGAATATCTCGTATGTGCGAATGGCGTCGAAACTTTCGCCGCGCGGAAATAGGTAAACCGATGTGAGGGGGTTAAAGTATTGGCCTTGAGCCGTGAGATTACGGTCGTTCTCAAGGATGTAGTTCAGTCCGAAGTCAAAGGTCAACTTGTCGCCGAACATGCTAGTAGTGTTTCTGAACGTAAAGTTGTAACGGTTGTACTTGTTGTTGGGCAAGATACCGGCGGCGTTGGTAGAACCCAGTGACAAGTAGGTTTGGTTCTTGTCGTTGCCTGCGGT
>CAUPVH010000307.1:0-3406 GCA_963514635.1 uncultured Prevotella sp.
TTACTTGTGTTTTTCCCCTAAAAGGGGGAAATGTTGTGGAGCTGGTGGGATTCGAACCCACGTCCAAACAGGGAAACCATACGCTTTCTACACGCTTATTCCAGCCTTCGGTTTTCGTGCATTGGCAAGACCTGAACCACCAACCAATGCCTTATCCCCTAAAATTTCATTCGGCGAGCGGGGCCACGCCAAACTATTTCCGATTTCTCTGCACCGCTATATCAGCTGGCTTCGGAACAACAGCCTCTGAGCGATGTCTCGTTCCATCACCTAGTGACAGAATAAAGCCCAAAACCTACTATGCTTCGGTTAGGCAGCGAGAGCGTAATTTCTTTCGCCAATTAAATTGTCGATAACTGGGATTATGGAGCCAGCCACCTACGCTCCGCGTGCTTACATACCATTTCATCCCGCTGTCAAATCCAGTCAACCCCGATTTTGTTTGCCCATAATCAGTTTCCATATTCTTGTATACAGCTACTTATTTGGGCGTGGCGAAATGCCATGAATGAGTTTGCAAATTTACACATTATTATTTAGACGTGCAAGTTTTAGGGCATTTTTCACAGCTTTTGTGTATTCGCCGTAGCATAATGCAATAAGATGGCTCGTTCTTCGTTTATGCAAATGATTATAAGACTATGAAAGTAACGGTAATTACAGTGGCCTTTAACAGTGCTGCAACTATTGCAGACTGTATGCAATCGGTGTTAGAACAAACCCATCCTGACATCGAATACATTGTTGTTGACGGACAATCGAGCGACAACACCATCGACCTTATCCGCGAGTTTGAACCAAAGTTTACGAACAGACTACGCTGGGTGAGCGAGAAAGACAATGGGATATACGATGCTATGAACAAAGGTTTGCGCATGGCTACAGGCGATGTGGTGGGTATTTTGAACTCGGACGATTTCTTTACGACGACAGATGTGGTGGAGCAAGTGGCGCAAGCGTTTTCCGACTCTATGCTAGATGCCGTTTATGGCGACGTGCATTTCGTTCGCGAACCCGACTTAACGCATAGCGTGCGGCATTATTCATCGGCAGGTTTTCGCCCCTGGTGGCTCCGTTTTGGGCTTATGCCCGCCCATCCCTCATTCTATGCGCGTAAGGAGGTGTTTCAGAAAGCAGGCCTGTATAAGACCGATTATAAGATTGGTGGCGACTTTGAGATGATGGTTAGGCTTTTTAAGCGTTTCAACATTAAGGCAAAATACCTGAACATAGACTTTGTTACGATGCGCACAGGTGGTGCTAGCACCAAGAATATGGGTAGCCGACTAACCCTATTGCGCGAGGATACACGTGCATGTAGGGAGAACGGTATATACACCCACCCCCTTTTAATTAGCTTGAAGTATTTTTATAAGGTGTTGGAATATAGGTTTTAACGCCTCTCCTTGGTCAATGGGGCAATTATTGTTGCCTTGTTCCACCTATTAGAGTTTGGAATATAGTTCGAGGTATTCGGAAAAGCGTTCTTCCTTATTGAAATGCCGAACAATGCGTTGCCGACAAACATCCTCGAAAGTTGTGGCAGGCTGTTGGCATAGGCGCCCTATCTCGATGGCAGCAGTTTGTATGTCACCTTTTTCTATTGCTAAGCCTGTGCCTGTTGTAATTGTTTCTGGACTTCCACCTGTTTTGTAAGTAACGACAGGTGTTCCACATGCCATTGCTTCGAGATTAGTACAAGAAAGGGTTTCTTCCCAAGTTGGGTTGAAATAAACGTTGGCAACAGAATAGAGTGAACATAGTTCGTGTAGGTTATCAGTGCGACTAATGCCTACAATGCCTGCTCGGGCGGCTAATTTTTGCTCTTGTTTGTTTAGACCAACAAGAACGATACGGATGGATGGGGGCAAGAGTGATGCGAGTTGAAGAAAGTCGGGCAAACCTTTTCGGTACCAATTGGAGGCAATTCCCAAAACGATGGCGCAATGTTCAGGGATGCCATACTTCTTTTTAATCCAGTTTACTTCCGTCTGCTTGCTAAAAACATTCGTATCAATACCATTATATATAAGGCGTGTGGGTGTATGCTTGAAAAACGACTGCTGTAACTGGCGTTGTAGCCACTGGCTTACGGGAACGAGTGTAAGGCGGTTGAGGGAAAGGAAAGTATCTTTTTTCTGTTCGAAGTTGCGATACGAGCGGTCTAACAGCAAACTCTTAGGATATGCGCCTTTTTGCGGACATTCCGCACAATGCGTTTTCCATTTCTCACACCCAATAAACTCGTAGTGGGCACAATGGCCAGTAAAGCTCCAACAGTCGTGCAGAGTCCACACCACGGGGATGTCGTGTTGGCGTAGGTATTGAAAAAGTAGTGGATAATTGAGGTAATAGCCATGTATGTTGTGCAGGTGTACAATGTCGGGGTTGACGTTTCTGACGAATTGCAGTAACGACTTCGTGGCCTTTTGTGACATTAGGCCGTGGTTGTCAAATAGTCGTGAGGCTACCCCATGACGCATTTCATCCCATCTGTTTCCGATATGGAAGAGATTGGATGCGCTGGGATTGGCCCATCTTCCGTATGCGATGTAGCTTTGCCAGCCTTGCTTGATAGCCGCTTGACCTATGCCCTCGGCTATTTTCCCATGCGACCCCCAGTTGGCGGTGATGTTAATTTGCAACAGCTTTTTCATTCGTAGGTCTTATTACAACTGACGAAATAGTTAAGATGCTTAATAGGCCAAAAAGGCTCGAAGTGCCTGCGATTGATAACTTTCCCATTATAAGAGAAGTAATGTTTGTAATCGGATTGTGAGAAGACGTACTTATAAGCATTGCAGGCGATGTCTATCGACCGCTGATTGGCATGCGTAAGCCTTCCATAAGGAAAGGCAAAGTAGTTGCAGGGTTGTAGCAGTTGTTGCTCTATCACAGTTTTGCAAGCTACGATTTGGTGACGTAGCGTGTCTTCATCGTCGGTGTTAATCATATAATGGTCCAAGGTGTGTGCTCCTATAATATGTCCGCGATTAGCCAATTCGCTTAGATGCGACCAACGCATAGGCTGTTTTCCCTCGGTAAGCACCGTGTGGTTGTTGAAATGCTCAATGTAAGCGTCGTCTCCCTCCACATAATTTGGATTGACAAAGAAGAGAGCATTTACGCCAAACTCTTCCAAAAGAGGAGCGAAAATGTCGTAACACTCCATAAAACCATCGTCGAACGTGAAAGCCACCAATGGTTTGTCGGGATGTTCTCTGCGCATAATCCGCTCAACGGCATCTTCTATTCGAATGAAAGTTACGTTACGCGACAAGTTTTCCAATAGGTTCCGAAACGTGTCAGGTTCTTTTTCGGTCGCTATTCTGTGGCCGTTTAAGATGTGGATACCTGGGGCGGGAGTTGCCCAGGCACCAAGAACGTTAAGTATTTCTTCTCGGAC
>CAUPVH010000308.1:0-3404 GCA_963514635.1 uncultured Prevotella sp.
ATACTTCATGATGCTCATGGTGGGTTGGGCAGGATAACCAGCTAAGATGGCTGCCAATCCGCGGTCGGTTCTGAAGCTATTGGCGTAGAAGTTGGTGAACAGCACGCCTTCGTTAGCCCATTTGTCCATGTTCACGGCCACGTTAGCCGTACCTCCCATGCTTTTCATGACGTGTGCCGAAAAGCTTTCTAACACCACCATCACTATATTGGGCCTGTTGGTGTTGAGTAACTTAAAAACGGCATCCGTTCCTCCTTGCTTTGTTTTATCAGTGATTTGCGAAAATAGCTTGTTGGCTTCGTCTGCCGCCATAAAGCGGTATTGGTCTGTGGTGTTTTCGTCGTTCATCAATGAACTGAGTAAGCTGAAACAGGGATTGATGGCGGCGTGATTTAGCTTTTGGTTCTCGCTGTAATACACGCGCCCAAGGTTCATTGTGGATGTCCCTAGACTTCCGCGTATGGGAACGAACAGTAGAGCAAGCACAACAACCATTACGCCCGATGCGATAAGCCTATCTTTGGCGATACCTTTGCTTTCGGGGAACGTGCCTATGGTCTTGCATAGAACGATAAACAATACTGCCGTGAGCAGCAACATTACCACAACGCCCAACAATACCCACCAAACGGACACCGATGCGAGTGCATCTTTGGGCGAACTGAGAAAGTAGAAAAACGGTGTAGAGTCTATTCTGAACTGCCAAAAGCTGTAAAGAACGGCATCCGTGCAATAAACGATACTTAGCAAAAGCGATGCTAAGGACAGATATATTCTGTGCAGAATGCGGATAAGGGCTGGGTGCAGCCAAATGGAGATAAGTGCAAGCAGGGCAGGAACGATGGTTAGATAGCCTGCCACGGATATATCCATTGGCAAACCATGCCAAATAACAGCAAGGTAGTCGGTAAAGGCACAGTCCTTAAAAGCATTGTGGTTGTAAAACATGAATGCAGGTTTAAGGATTACCGAGATGGCGGTAAACATTACCAAGGTTAGAATTACATTTCCAACAAGGTGCCATTTGTAGTGTCGTTGTTTTCTCGTCATAAGTTCAGGCAAGCTTAAGGTTCAATACCATTTGCTCCATTTTTTAAAGGCTGTTTTAGTGTTTGGTTGTCATGATAATGGGGCTCGTGGTATTCGTAAAGTCCTTTTTTCTCATACAAAGGTATGATTTTATTTTATAAAACACATACATTTTAAGTACTAAATATACATTTTCTTATAAAATAATGGTTGTACTTGCATTGTTGTTTGGCGAACGATAACTTTATCTTATTTGCGTAATACGTTGTACAACAAATTGTTATTGTTTATAGTAAACTGCTTATTCAACTTTTTCTTCTAACCTTTATGCAACCAATTATTCACTATTGTTTTGCCATTAGGTGTTAAAATACTCTCAGGGTGGAATTGTATGCCATGCAGTCTAAGTTGCTTATGGCGAATGCCCATCACCTCTCCTGCTGAACTTATGGCGGTTATTTCCAGCGGACTGCTCACGCTTTCGCGCTCTACCACCCAGCTATGGTATCTGCCCATCGGCACTTCTGCGGGTAATCCCTCAAAGATTGGGTCGTTACCAAGGTTTAAACCTTGGGTTGATTGTCCGTGGCACACCTCCGAAAGGTTGGTTAACTTGCATCCATAGGCTTGGGCTATGGCTTGATGGCCTAAACATACGCCCAAAATGGACTTGGTTTTGGCATAAGTTCTTATTACGTCCATCGTTTTTCCTGCCTCCGAAGGAAGTCCTGGCCCAGGGCTAAGCACAATCTTATCGTAGTGTTCGAGGTCGGCAAGTTCAAAGTCGTCGTTCTTCAACACCGTTACGTTTGCTCCTAGGCTTGCAATGAGATGCACCAGATTAAACGTGAACGAGTCGTAGTTGTCGATAATTGCAACATTCATCGTTGTACTTATGGGGTGTGGCGTTTGTTGTGCGCACATTTACTTAATGGCTTTAACCACTTCAACATACTTCTGCAATTGTTCCATGCCTTTCTTGCCTGGCTCCAATTCGAATTGCGTATCAAGGTTTATCCCTGCGAACAGTGGATGAGCGATACTCTTTATTAATAAGGTGTCGAAAGGGGCGTTGGGCTTGCTTATTAAGAAAGGCGTAGAGCCGTGGTAGGCCGAAAGCAGCTGGTTTAGTGGCGAATTGTCGTCGCCAGTGGCCTGCAATTCGGCTTCTTTTGCTGTGATATGAAACAGCAACAAGTCGGCTTTTCCCTCGTATTCCGTGGCCTTGGCAAGGTCGGCTTGTATGTCTACGACAATCCTTTTGATGATTTTAATGCCTTTTCGAATGTCTGGGTCGATGCTACGACGCAGGTTTTCGAGTGTAACGGCAGGCTCTTCGCCGTTAAGTTGCACATAGTCGAGTTCGTAGTTATAAACGCGCGTAACGATGTTTTGCGGCATATCGTCGGCAAAAACACCCACACGGCCGACTTTTACGGGCTGTTGTTGAGGCGAATTGGTCTGTTTCAGGGCGCGAAGTCGCTCTTCGCTGAAATCAGGAATGATGCCAGCTCGCGATGAAATCATCCTTACATATCGCGGACTTTTGGGAATGAAGTCGAAACCAAGAAGGTCAACGCCAAATTGTGAGGCAGCTCTGATGTCGTCGGCATGTTGCATGCCACATAACTTTATAATCATACGTTTGTGTATAAGTGTAATTTTAGGTGTTTGGAATTAACCGCGAAAGGGCGCAGTTGGGCGTTCGTAGTCGGCGAAACAATAGTTAAAGGCATGCTTTTCGTCCTTTTCGTGGCATTCGCGTGCAGTTTCTTTCCATCCGTCATAGTTGGGAAAAAAGGCGTCGGCCACGTCGGGTGTGTCGTCTATCTCAGTTAAAAGCAGCTTATCGGCAAAGGCAATGGCCTCGTTGTAAAGCATTGCGCCACCTATTATATATACGTCTTCGTTGGGTGCACAACTTTGTAACGCATCGGATAGCGAAGAGAAGTGCTCGCAACCCGCAAAAACAGACTGTGTGCTACTCAACACCACATTGCGCCTATTGGGCAATGCGCCCTTGGGAAGTGACAGAAAGGTGTTTCGCCCCATGATGATGGTGTGGCCAGTGGTAAGTGCCTTAAAGCGTTTTAGGTCGTTGGGCAACCAATATATAAGTTTGTTTTGATGGCCTATGGCTCTGTTTCGGGCCACGGCGGCAATGATATTTATCTGCATATCCTTATATGTTAGAGAGGGCTACACCGACACTTCGGCCTTGATGTGCGGCAAGGGGTCGTAGCCTTCGAGGGTAAAGTCGTCGTATTTAAAGTCGAAAATGCTGGTCACATTCGGGTTAATCACCATCCTAGGCAATGTACGCGGAGTGCGTTTCAGCTGCTCTTTGGCCTGTTCCAAGTGGTTTAGGTAAAGAT
>CAUPVH010000309.1:0-3392 GCA_963514635.1 uncultured Prevotella sp.
CCTCTGCAACATATCGGGAGCAGAAGCAATGGTGAAGAATGGCGTGGTAACGATAGCACGCAGGTTGTAGTTAAGGAGTTATGGAGTTAAGGAGTTAAGGAGTTAACTCCTAGAACAACCACTCACAAGAAATGGAGCATCATGCTCCACAGACCCGCACTTGGCAGACAATGGCGTGAATGTCGGCTGATGTGCGGGTCGCTTTTTTATTTATAGGTGGAGACAAAAAGGGCAAGAACACCCCTAAGACACCGACAGGGACACCCGCTTACCCAGTCCTGCAAAGATTCGGAACAACGTAGACAGCTGCACATCGGCATGTCCATTTTCAATTCGTGAGATATAACTCTTCTTCGTACCGATCTTTGCTGCCAGCTGTGCCTGTGTAAGTCCTGACTTCTTACGCTCTTCTTTTAGGCGCTCACCAAGGATGAAAGCGTCTACGCCTGTTTCAAAGGCAGTCCGTTCCACTGTCCCCTCAGCCCCAAAATCTTCTTTAATAAGCTCTTCAATGGGTGTGAGTTGCACATCATCTTTCTTTTTCTTATTCATTTTATAATCCTCCCCTAGTTTTATAATAATCATTCATTATCCGTTTCGCTCGTTCTATCTCCTGCTGTGGTGTCTTTTGCGTCTTCTTTTGAAAGGCATTGAAAAGAATAACAAGGTTTCCCTTATCCATACAGCAAAATATGCGATATATATTTCCATTCTCTTCTATGCGAATTTCAAACAATCCAGGCACGCCTTCAACTCTTTTTAAGAACGTTTTAGGAATAACCTGCAAGGTCATGATGTACAAAAACACCTGATATATCTTATTCAAAGCTGTTTTTGGCAGCTTTTTCTTAAAGTCTTTGAAATAATCTCCAAAGGCAACAATCTGTCTGACATATTTTCTTTTAGACATCACTATAACTTTACGACAAAGGTAACGAATTAGTAAACTACAACCAAATAAATCGTTATTAAAATTACCTTTGTGCAATAAAGAGCCAAAGAACATCCTTTATCCTTTCACTTTTCTACATCTCCCACCTATACATTTACCCTTTCCTTACGACTTTATTAATAGGAACACACCTTATATATATAGGTGGTTTCGCCTAAACTTTCTATCAGTGAATTTACAATAACGACATTAATACAAACCCCATGAGAGAAAACGTTTACATAAAAACTTGGCGTTGGCGCATCGCCCAACGCTACGTATCGGCCCTCATGCTACTTACGCCCGTGGCGACTATGGCCTCGGCCGCGCCTGCACAGGCAACTACACAGCATGGCCAGCAAGCAACCATCGCGGCAAGCAACAGCATGTCTACGGTGAGAAACGTGCTCAACTACATCGAAAAGAACAGCAACTACGTGTTCGTTTACAACGCCGAGGTGCAAAAGATGATGCCCAATAGGGTGAAAGTGAACCTCGACGGACGGCCCGCACTGCAAATTCTAGACGAGATGTGCGCCGCTACGGGATTGGCCTACAAGGCACAAGGAAACCAAATTAGCTTGGCGCAAGCAAAAAACGCGCAGTCCGGCCAACCCGACAAGGGACAGCAACGCCGGATAAAAGGAAACGTGAGCGACGCAAAGGGCGAACCCATCGTGGGCGCAACCATTAGCGAAAAAGGCGGAACAGGCGGTACGATTACCGACATCAACGGCGATTTCACCCTCGAACTGACACCCGGAAACCTCGTCACCGTGTCGTATGTGGGGTTTAAGCCACAGACGGTAAAGCCCACAGAGGGCATGCACGTAACGCTAGACGAACAAACACGCGGACTAGACGAGGTGGTTGTCATTGGTTATGGCACCAAAAAGAAGGCCAACCTCATCGGTGCAGTGAGCACAGTTGGGGCAGAAGAGTTGAAAGACAGGCCAGTGGGCAGCGTTGGGCAAATGCTACAAGGGCAAGTACCCAACCTCAACATCACGTTCGCATCGGGAACGCCAGGCGAAACAACAACGCTAAACATTCGTGGAGCCACCTCGATTGCCAACACTGGTGCGCCACTAGTGCTGATAGACGGCGTTGAAAGTAGCATCGACCGCGTTAATCCGAAAGACATTGAGAGCATCTCGGTGCTTAAAGATGCAGCCTCGGCCGCCATCTACGGTGCGCGTGCAGGTTTTGGTGTGGTGCTTATCACCACCAAAAACAACAAAGACGGGCAGGCGCACATCAGTTATAACGGGCGGTTCAGTTTCTCGGCACCAACGACTAAGACCGACTTCATGACGGTGGGCTATGATGTAGCCCGACTAGTAGACGCTTTCCAAATGGCAGACAACGGCAGTACTTACACCTCGTTCGAGAAGAGCGACTACGATGAGCTGGAAGCTAGACGTTACGACACAGTTGAAAACCCCGCCCGTCCGTGGACCGTTGTTGGCCCAGACGGAAGGTATCGCTATTATGGAAACTTCAATTGGTACGATTATATCTACGACTTTAAGCAGCCCACATGGAACCACAACCTAAGCGTAAGTGGAGGAACAGAGAAGATTAACTACCTTGTTAGTGCCAATCTAAGTAACAAGACCGGCATTTTCGCCATCAATCCCGACAAGTATAACACCAAGACGCTGATGTCTAAGGTGTCGGCGCAGGTAAAGCCTTGGTTCAGGCTAACGGGTACCACATCGCTATTCAGGTCGGAATACAAGGCCATCGGCTATGACTATGAAGACGGCGGGAACTTCGACAACCTATCGCAACACGCCATGCCGTGGGTACTTCCCTTCAATCCCGATGGAACAAACGTATACAATTACGCACCATCTAAAAACCGACCAACAAATGGTTTCCATGCCATGTTGCGCGAAGGAAATGGCTTTGCAGAGGTGAAAAAAACGCAATCGACATACGCCCTCAACGGTATGCTCACTCCCATAGAGGGGCTAAGCATTGTTGGAAACGTTAGCTATCGCCTATATTATAAGGAGAAGATGACTAGGCAAGCCCCCATGACTTACTCGGAACGTCCTGGCGTACTAGAACAAGCAAACACCATCTTTTTCCAAAATCGTTTGAAAGAAATCCGTACAACCGAAGAATATTGGGTGTACGACCTCTATGCGACGTATCAAAAGACATTCGCTGATGTGCATAACTTCAATGCCATCGTAGGTTTGAACCACGAAACGGGTAAATACAAAAACGTGGAAGGCAACGTAAAAGACCTTCCTTCGATATATCTCAACGACCTTGCGCTAGGCACAGGCACACGAGGCGTTAAGGGCGGACAATACGAATACGCCCTGTTAGGCTACTTCGGCCGTTTAAGTTACGACTATGCAGGCAAGTATCTCGTAGAGTTTAACATTCGTCACGATGGCACTTCGCGCTTTCCTGCCAACCATCGCTGGGGCACTTTCCCCTCTAT
>CAUPVH010000310.1:0-3384 GCA_963514635.1 uncultured Prevotella sp.
GGGCGTTCCACGTCGCGTTGAGGCGTGTTGTTTTGGGGCGTGTTGGCGTTTCTTGCAGGTGCCGTGTTGGCGTTTCTTTGCGTGCGGTTGTTTTGCCTTCGCCCTCTGTTGTCTTGCACAAAGGGCAAAGCGAGGGCATAACCCGTCAAGCAAATGACGAGCACCACCATCAACGTCCTTTTTATTTTCTTACTTCGCAGCACGCCTTTTAGGGTCACTTTATCATTTTCAACGCCGCTTTCACCACCTGTTCAACGGGCAGTTCGGGTTGTTCTTTCAGTATTTCAACCACCACTTTGGCCGAGGCTGCTGGTGCAAAGCCCAACATGGTGAGCGCGCCCACGGCCTCGTCTTTCACGGCTGTGTTCATAACCGTGGCGTTTGCGTTTGTGGGAACCGACAATTCTTGGGCCACTCCGCTTGTCACAATCTTGTCTTTAAGGTCTACGATGATGCGTTGTGCCGTCTTTGCGCCAATGCCTTTAACGGTTTTCAGCATCTTGTCGTCGCCGGCGGCAATGACGTTGCACAGTTCGGCGGGCGACATTCCCGAAAGAATCATGCGTGCCGAATTGGCTCCAACGCCCGAAACGCTGATAAGCAAGCGATAAAGTTCGCGCTCTTGACGCGTGGCGAACCCATAAAGCGTGTACGAATCGTCGCGCCCGCCCGTTACCAATGCCTCGTGAACAAACAGCTTTACCTTGTCTTTACCTTGAATAGTGGTGTATGTATTCAGCGATATGTTGAGCGCGTAGCCCACCCCGGCCGCCTCAATCACAGCCATGGCTGGGGTAAGTTCGGCCAAGTCGCCCTTGATATATTCAATCATTAATGATGTTTTTTATATGTGTACGTATACGTTATTATATAACGACTCTCGTTGCGCATTATTGTGTGTGTGCATAAAAAACTGCATTTGCAGGCGAAAGAAGGGGGTGTAAGTGCCTTTGCACAAGCTAATTGTGTGCTCAAAAGTGGCGTTTGCGGTTCTGCTTACATCATTTGCGCCTTTTTTGTGAAGTGAAATTGCAGCGTATATGCCAAAATGTAAATAAATCATAAACCATATAACGCAACGCTTGTAGTATAAAAAGAAATGTATATCTTTGCCAACGTATAGGAATAGCCGAAGAAATTTAGAGGTAGTTTCTGATGTATTCGTCAGAGTTTGATACAAAGTATCGTTTATGGTAAATGGGTTTTACCATAAAGTAAACTTCTACGGCATTCCTATATTTTTAATATATAACCCTAGATAGCATGGCCCGAACTGATAGAGATGTAAACCTAAAAGCACTAATTGGCAACCAATTGCAATACATATACTCGGCCGACGAGCTGACCAATGTTCTTAATACCTTGGCCAGCAATATTGGTGTGTTTGCCGGTTTCAGGCGAAACCAGATGCTTTGCTTCGCAGATACCAGTAAAGACAACCGCCGGGCAAAACGCTACCGCATGCACAAAAAGCACGGCGGAACGCGTGCTATCGTGGCTCCCCATCAGAGTTTGTTGTACATGTTAAAGGGCTTTAATGCCTTGTTGCAGCAGTATTACGAACCCACAACTTGGTGTTACGGCTTTGTAAAGGGGCGTTCGGTGGTGCAAAATGCCCAACAGCATCTGGGCAAACGCTACATCCTGAACATCGACATCAAGGATTTCTTCCCCTCCATTACTAGGCAAATGGTGGAAGATGTTTTGTTGGCAGAGCCTTTAAAGTGCTCTACCGAGGCCGCCCGACTGCTTTCGGGCCTCTGCACTGCTGCCGAACCGCAGGGCGATGTTTTGCCGCAGGGATTTCCCACTTCGCCAACACTCTCGAATATGGTGTGCAAAAAGATGGACGAAGAACTGGCTGCCGCCGCCCAACGCATAGGGGCAACCTACTCGCGCTATGCCGATGACATGTCGTTTAGCAGCGACAAGGATGTGCTGCGCCCAACGGGAAGTTTCTATTTGCAGGTTTCTGGCATTGTTGAGAAGTACGGATTTAGGCTGAACGACCGCAAAACGCGCTTGCAACGACGTGGACGAAGGCAGCAGGATACGGGCGTTGTGGTGAACCATAAGGTGAACGTAACGCGCGAATATGCACGGCAGATACGCAGTTTGTTATATATGTGGGAACGTTATGGCTATTGGGAGACTGCCAGAGCTGCCTTGCGCGCTTATCGTGAGCAACATGGTAAGACTAGGGGGCATGGTGAATACCTCACCTTGTATGCGGTTTTGCGCGGCCGACTGAACTATATGAAGATGGTGAAGGGCGAAACAGACCCCACATACCTTAAACTTTGGAACAAGTATAACCAACTGATGCAGCGGGATGTTCCTAAGCGCAGGAGGGGTGTTTACGGCACTAACGCGCATAGGCCTGAACCTTCTAGCACCAACGAGTATCTTGGCGAACCGCAACGAAAGGGTTGCGCGGGTGTTGTGGCACTCTTTGTGGTGCTTACGTTAGCGGGTTTGCTGGCTTGCAACTTGTTGGCATAATATCTTTTATTGGTTGTTGCACGCGTTAATCGGTGGCGTTTTAACCTGCATCGGGCATAAGGATTGCTAAGATTTGTATTGCATAACGCGAAATGCCTTATGCTTATCTTTGTCTTGTTGAATGTTATGATGGTTAAGATTTGTATTGCATAACGCGAAATGCCTTATGCTTGTCTTTGTCTTGTTGGATGTTATGATGGTTAAGATTTGTATTGCATAACGCGAAATGCCTTATGCTTGTCTTTACCTTGTTGGATGTTATGATGGTTAAGATTTGCATTGCATAACGCGAAATGCCTTATGCTTGTCTTTACCTTGTTTATTGTTAAACACATCTTATGTTTTTGGGGATAGTGTAAAATTATCGGTGTATTTTTTAACGTCGAGAGTGCCCTCGCCGTTCACCAATTGCCCATTCGGTGGCAAACTTTCAATTCTCGCGGAGGTTCTTTTGGGCTAAAATTGGCATTAGCCTGTATAATGTTAGCAAACCATTTTGTGGTGCATAAATGCGTATTTATACAGAATGGTGGGCAATTAGCAACAAAAAAAGTGCTATTTGCAGCAAATTGCACCGCATTTAGCGGCAAAACGCAAGGTAAAATGCGGCAAAACGCAGTGCATTTAGCAGCAAAACGCAAGGCGTTTTGCTGCTAAATGCAAGGTAAAATGCTGCTAAATGCAAGGTAAAATGCTGCTAAATGCAAGGTAAAATGCTGCAAAATGCAAGGTGGAATGTATATTCTTGCATCTTGTATGTTGGCTTTTTGGGGGCTGTGAATGGTAAAGAAAGACATACTTAGAGGGAAAATGTGCTCAAAAAGGTGATGTTTTGACCATTAAAAGTCGTTTTTGGGGTGGCGCAAATTTGCGAGTCGGCGA
>CAUPVH010000311.1:0-3365 GCA_963514635.1 uncultured Prevotella sp.
TGCATTTAGCACCATTTTACCTTGCGTTTAGCACCAAAACGCACTGCATTTAGCATCAAAACGCACTCCATTTTGCACCAAAACGCAGTGCATTTAGCAGCAAATGACCCAAAATAGGGTGAAAATGGCGGTATCATAAAATAAATATTCATTTTGCCTGCATGTACAACACTCCCCTTTTTGCATCAAAACAAACCTTCGCGAGAATCGATTTTTTGCGGCAAGGCGAGCAGGTGGTGCGCAAAAACGGCACTCATAGTGTTAAATTTTGTGCTAAATATTTTACACAACAGCAAAATAAGGCCGTTTAGCCCATTAACTCGCTGTTGGTAAAAGTAGATAAAACGATTTGCGGTGTGTCGCCCTCCCCATTCAGTCAACCCCAGCTTCACCGAATGGCAATGCAAGATGCTAAGGAAGATAGTTATCAACACGAGTTTCTATTACAACGAGGGGGAGTTTAGGAAAATATACCCGCGCAGTGGATAAGCCAAAGTGGAATGCGATAAATAGTTTGTCTGAATTAAAAAAATATAGCAACAAAACCTAGTGCTATTTAACAAATTATGATTATTTTTGCATACCATCAACAACTAACGTTAAGAACGTTATAGATGGCCAAGGAGAACTTTCGGAAACGGAATTAGAGCGACAACGGTATAACCAACAAGACATAACCACCTATGGCATTGTTAGTGGAAATGGCTCGCCAACTTCTGTTTGATTTCAAAGAGTTGTTGGAAGAAGATTATGCTGCTAATGCCAAGTTCCTAAAATGAAAGATGATAAAAATAAACAAAGAAACAATGGCGAAGAAACAGATAAAGTCCAAGACAATCGAAGAAACGCTTTGGGAATCAGCGAACAAGTTACGTGGTTCTGTCGAGCCTTCTGAATATAAGCATGTAGTGTTGAGTCTCACCTTCCTGAAGTATGCTTACGACCGCTTTATGGAGCGACGCAATGAATTGATAGCAGAGGGAAAAGAGGCTTTTACCGACAACCCGGTGTTCTACAATGCCAAGAATGTGTTTTACCTAGAACCAGAAAGTCGTTGGGATTATCTTATTGAGAATGCTAAGCAGAACGATATAGCCATCAAAATAGATAAGGCTTTGGCAAAAGTGGAACAGAGCAACGCAACACTAAAAGGTGCCCTTCCAAACAACTATTATGCTGCACTGTCGCTTGACCGTACCAAACTTGCTGCCTTGCTCGATGAAATTAACAAGCTTGATACGCTGAAAGACCCAGAAAACGACCTCATTGGTAGGGTTTACGAATATTTTCTTGGCAAGTTTGCCATAGCCGAAGGCAAAGGCAAAGGAGAATACTACACGCCTAAAAGCATTGTGAACCTGATTGCCGAAATGATAGAGCCTTATCGTGGAAAGATTTACGACCCTTGTTGTGGCTCTGGTGGCATGTTTGTGCAGAGTATGAAGTTTATAGAGGCGCATCATGGCAACAAGCGCGACATCTCTGTCTATGGGCAAGAATATACCAACACCACTTACAAGCTGGCAAAGATGAATCTCGCCATTCGCGGTATAGCCTGTAATTTGGGCGAGATGGCTGCCGACACCTTTCACAATGACCAACACAAGGACTTGAAAGCCGACTTTATTATGGCAAATCCACCCTTCAATCAGAAAGGTTGGCGGGCAGATAACGAGTTGGTGGACGATTCTCGATGGATGGGTTATGATACGCCCCCAACTAGCAATGCCAACTATGGGTGGATATTGAACATTGTAAGTAAACTATCTGCCAATGGCACGGCTGGCTTTCTGTTGGCGAATGGTGCATTGAGTGGCGATGGAACAGAGTTGGCTATTCGTAAGCAGCTTATCCAGAACCACGTGGTGGAGGCGATTGTGATTTTACCTCGTAACATGTTCTATTCTACCGACATCAGCGTTACGCTTTGGATTCTTAACAACAATAAGAAAGCGCGCACGGTGGAACAGAATGGTAAGATAGTACGCTATCGTAAGCGTGAGAACGAAGTGCTGTTTGTCGACCTGCGCCAATGGGGCGAGCCGTTTGAGAAGAAATATATTCAGTTCTCTACTGAACAGATAGGCCAGATAGCTAAGAATTTCCACAACTGGCAACGCGAAGGCCATAAAGAGACTTATCGCAACGAACCTGAATATTGCTATTCTGCTACTACGGAAGAGATAGAGCAGAAAGGTTGGAGCCTTGTACCAAGCAAATATATCGAGTTTTGTAATCGCGATGAGCAAGTGGACTTTGACACCAAGATGAAGCAATTGCAACAAGAAATGCGCGACCTGTTGCAACAGGAGGAAGAGAACAAATTGCAGTTGAAGGAACTATTTAATTCATTAGGCTATGCGCTCGAATAATCAAATTGTGATATACCAGTCTGAGGATGGGCAGACGCAGGTGGATGTACGCCTGGAGAACGAGACGGTGTGGCTTACACAGCAACAAATTGCTGATTTGTTTAGTACACAGCGCCCCGCAATAACCAAGCACTTAAAGAATATCTATACATCTAAAGAGCTTGACGAAAATAGCACATGTTCCATTTTGGAACACATGGGTAACGAAGGCAAGCAGACTTATAGCACAAAGTATTACAATCTCGATGCCATAATTTCCGTTGGCTATCGGGTAAACAGCAAAAACGCCACTCGTTTCCGTCAGTGGGCGAACAAGGTGTTAAAACAATACCTCATTAAGGGCTATACCGTTAACGAGCGTATGCGCAAAGAGCAGATTGGCGAGTTGCGCCAACTGGTGGGTATGCTTGGGCGAACCATACAGCACCCTTGTTGCGCTCACGCTGATGATTGCCGAAAGCCGAACAGAAGAAAAGGACGTTATGGTGAAAGTTGTTGTTAACCAGATAAACAAAAACAACTATGAGTAAAGCGGTGTATAAACGTTTAGGCAACTTTATCAGAGAAGTGAATGTGCGTAACCGGGAGTTGAAGGTGACGAAGCTTGTTGGTCTAACCATTGATAAGACTTTCATTCCGTCAGTAGCAAATGTTATCGGAACTGATCTTTCAACCTATAAGATTATCAGAAAAGAACAGTTTGCTTGCAGTTTGATGCAGGTAAGCCGTGACGGCAAGATGCCCATTGCAATGTTTACAGAAGACGAGGCTATTATGTCTCCTGCCTATCCAATATTTGAGATTATTAATAAAAACGTTTTGTTGCCTCAATATTTAATGATGTGGCTTACTCGTTCTGAATTTGACCGTGAAGCAAGTTATTATGCTGTTGGAGGAGTTAGAGGAAGTTTAACTTGGGAGGATTTCTGCAATCTGCGGCTCCCTGTTCCCACCATTGAGCGTCAACATGAAATCGTGACAGAATACGAAACC
>CAUPVH010000312.1:0-3348 GCA_963514635.1 uncultured Prevotella sp.
CATCATAGAGAAAAACAAAAAAAAGAGGATGTGCCTATTTTGACACACCCTCTTTAATTATATATTCGCCTTGAAAGGCGGAGATTGGGCGGCGATATACGCGCGCTTACTCTTGCGTTGCCGCTTCTTTTTCAGAATAGTCGATAACGTTCTTGCGGTTGGCCTGCATGCGGTCGTACTCTTCTTTTGAGCCAACAATGATGCGTTCCCATTGGCGAAGACCCGTTCCGGCAGGTACGAGGTGTCCGCAGATAACGTTTTCTTTCATACCTTCTAGGCGGTCTACCTTTCCACGGATGGCAGCTTCGTTCAGCACCTTGGTGGTTTCCTGGAACGATGCGGCACTCATGAAACTCTTCGTTTGCAGAGCTGCACGGGTGATACCTTGCAATATCTGCGTTGAAGTGGCAGGCACGGCATCGCGAACTTGCACGGGACGGAGGTCGCGACGTTTAAGCGAAGAGTTCTCGTCGCGCAGACGGCGAGCCGTAACGATTTGACCGGCGCGCATGGTTTCGCTGTCGCCAGCATCGGTTACCACCTTCTTGCCCCAGATGCGGTCGTTCTCTTCCGAGAAGTCGAGTTTGTCTACCAATTCTTGTTCGAGGAAAGTGGTGTCGCCTGGGTCGTTGATTTGCACCTTGCGCATCATCTGGCGCACGATAATCTCGAAGTGCTTGTCGTTGATTTTCACACCTTGCAGGCGGTAAACGTCTTGCACCTCGTTAACGATATACTCTTGCACAGCCGTGGGACCCTTGATGGCAAGGATGTCGTTGGGCGTAATAACACCGTCGGAAAGCGGCGTACCAGCACGAACGGCATCGTGTTCTTGCACTAGGATTTGCTTAGAAAGGCTGACGAGATACTTCTTTTGGTCGCCCGTCTTGGAAGTAACGATGATTTCGCGATTACCACGCTTAACCTTACCCATAGTAACCTCGCCATCAATTTCGGAAACAACGGCAGGGTTTGAGGGGTTACGTGCCTCGAAGAGCTCGGTTACACGTGGCAGACCACCCGTAATGTCGCCTGCACCACCCACGGCACGAGGAATCTTAACGAGGGTTGTACCCGTTTTAACCTTTGCCCCATCTTCAACTACCACGTGGCCACCCACGGGGAAGTTGTACGTACCCAGCACTTCGCCATTGGCTGCCACGATGTCGCAGGTAGGCATCTTGGTACGGTCTTTGGCATCGGTGATAATCTTTTCGGTAAGACCAGTGGTTTCGTCGGTCTCTGCACGGAAGGTAACACCTTCCACAACATCGTGAAACTTCAACGTACCAGCGTACTCGGAAACGATAACGGCGTTGAAGGGGTCCCACTTGGCAATGAGCGCGCCTTTCTTAACCACATCGCCATGTTTGTTGTAGAGCGATGCACCATAAGGAACGTTAAGCGTAGAGAGGACGATAGAGGTGTTGGGGTCGACGAAACGGATTTCGGCCAAACGGCTAACCACCATCTCGCAGTTGCGTTCGCCGTCTTCGCCATCTTCTACGAAAGGCACGGTGCGCAACTCGTCGAACTCGATACGCGAGTCGTTCTTTGCCACGATAGCGGCGTTGGCGGCTGCATTACCAGCCACACCACCGGCGTGGAACGTACGAAGGGTAAGCTGCGTACCAGGCTCGCCAATGGCTTGGGCAGCGATAACGCCCACGGCTTCGCCCATTTGTACCATTCGGCTTGTGGCCAAGTTGCGGCCGTAGCACTTCATGCAGACGCCATGCTTGCTTTCGCAAGTGAGCACCGAGCGTATTTCAACACTCTCGATGGGCGAGTCGTTGATGATGCGCGCAATGGGTTCGGTAATTTCTTCGCCAGCCGAGATAATCAGTTCGCCCGTTGTGGGATGGATGATGTCGTGTACAGATACACGGCCGAGGATGCGTTCGTAGAGCGTAGATATAATCTCGTCGCCGTTTTTAAGGGCGGCGCAAACCAATCCGCGCAACGTTCCGCAGTCTTCCTCGTTGATAATCACATCGTGCGACACGTCAACCAAACGGCGGGTGAGGTATCCGGCATCGGCCGTCTTCATGGCCGTGTCGGCAAGACCCTTACGCGCACCGTGCGAAGAAATAAAGTATTCTAGCACCGACATACCCTCTTTGAAGTTAGAGAGGATGGGGTTTTCGATAATCTGTTGTCCTTCGGCACCAGCCTTTTGCGGCTTGGCCATCAGTCCACGCATACCCGAGAGCTGCTTAATCTGGTCTTTCGAACCACGAGCACCCGAGTCGAGCATCATGAACACGGCGTTAAAGCCTTGGTCGGCCTCGGTCATCTGTTTCATGAGCACATTACCCAAGTCGTTGTTTACGTGTGTCCACGTGTCGATTACCTGGTTATAACGCTCGGTATCGGTAATGAAACCCATGTTATAGTTTTCGGTAATCTGGCGTACTTCCTCGTGACCGCGCTCAACAATCTCTTCTTTCTCGTTCGGGATGATGATGTCGTCGAGGTTGAACGAAAGTCCGGCAACGTATGCCATGCGGTAACCCAAGTTCTTGATACCATCGAGAAATTCGCAAGCGCGAGCCATACCCACACTCTTAATAACGTCGGCGATGATGCCACGCAGAGTTTTCTTCGAGATAATTTCGTTGAAATAGCCCACCTCGTCGGGGATGATGCCGTTTACGATAACGCGACCCACAGAGGTTTCTACCATACGGGGTTGCAGTTTACCGTCAACGAGGTCGGTTACAACTACCTTAACGGGTGCGTGCAAGTCGCAGCGGCCTTCGTTATGGGCGATGATTGCCTCTTCGGGTCCATAGAAAGTAAGTCCCGAACCCTTTGCACCTGGGCGTATCTTGGTGATATAATATAGTCCGAGCACCATGTCTTGCGAAGGCACGGTGATAGGCGCGCCATTGGCAGGGTTAAGGATGTTGTGGCTTTGCAGCATCAGCACTTGCGCCTCGAGAATGGCCTCGTTGCTCAATGGAAGGTGAACGGCCATCTGGTCGCCGTCGAAGTCGGCGTTGAACGCAGTACAAGCCAAGGGGTGTAGCTGAATGGCCTTACCCTCGATAAGCTTGGGTTGGAAGGCCTGAATACCCAAACGGTGGAGCGTAGGTGCACGGTTGAGCAGCACGGGGTGGCCTTTCATCACGTTTTCTAGGATGTCCCAGATAACGGGTTCGCGGCGGTCTACAATCTTCTTGGCGCTCTTTACCGTCTTCACGATGCCGCGCTCGATGAGCTTGCGGATGATGAACGGCTTGTAAAGTTCGGCAGCCATAAGCTTGGGCAGACCGCATTCGCCCATCTTCAATTCGGGACCGACAACGATAACCGAACGTGCGGAGTAGTCTACACGCTTACCCA
>CAUPVH010000313.1:0-3343 GCA_963514635.1 uncultured Prevotella sp.
CCTTGAAGTTGTCCTGTCTTCAGCTCACAAACTCACGTACTCGTCACCACAAAACTTAAATCTGGAACTACTATTTTAAAAAGGCGTCGTGCTTTCGACATTTTCTAGCGAAAAGTATGCTTGCAAATTATACAATTAGCCGCAAATCTCAGCATAACGCAGCTCTTTATTTGTTCATTTTTTGAGCGTGTTGCCTGTATTTTGCATCGCTTAGGGTTTCTAGATGGTTGTCGGCTCGTTTGTTTATGTTCTTGGTCAAGCCTTCTTCCTACCCAAACGCGTGCCAAAGGTTGTCGTCGGGTAGGGGAGCCTCAACGCAGATCGTTTCTTTAGAGACGGGGTGAACAAACGAAATCTTTCGCGAAAGCAGCGAAATGCTGCCGTCGGGGTTACTTCGCCTTGCCCCATACTTTAAGTCGCCCTTGATGGGGCAGCCCATAGCGGCCAACTGGCAACGTATGTGGTGGTGCCGACCGGTCATCAGTTGCACTTCTAAGAGCGTGTAGTTTTCGGAACGACCGATAACCTTATAGCTAAGAATGGCCTTCTTTGCGCCTGCCACTTCGTGGTTGTGCGCATAGCTTTTGTTTTGTTTTTCGTTGCGTGTGAGCCAATGCACCAATTCGCCCGTTTCGTTTTCGGGTGGCGACTGTACGATGGCCCAATAGGTCTTCTCCACATCGCCCGTTCTGAAAAGGGCGTTCATGCGGCTTAGTGCCTTGCTGGTTTTAGCGAATGCCACAAGCCCCCATACTGGCCTGTCGAGCCGATGAACCACTCCTAGGAACACGTTCCCAGGCTTGGCATACTTTTCTTTGAGGTAGCTTTTTACGATATCTACAAGTGGCACATCGCCGGTTTTGTCGCTTTGAACTATCTCTCCACTATGTTTAGAAACGATAATGATGTGGTTGTCTTCGTAAACAGGAATCATGATATCTAAGGATTGGGTGTGTATGGGGTGGGCAAGGTTCTCGGTTCACAAGTGCACTGGTAAATAAATTGACCGATTGTGTTGGCAAGCTTGCCATTGCTTGTTTGGGTTAAAGCTTGTTCTGAAAAGCACAAAGTTTACATTTAGAACCGCCTTAACCGCAAACGTTGGTTCGGCGAAAGGGCACAACGGCCTTTTCGCCGAACACGAATGCTTGTGTGTAATTACGTATTCATACCGCCGTCTACCTGAATAACCTGTCCGCTTACATAGCTAGATAGGTCGGAGGCGAGGTAAAGTGCGCAGTTGGCTACGTCTTCAACGGTTCCACCACGACGCAAAGGAATCTGGTTCATCCATTCTTTACGTACCTCCTCAGACAGTTCTTGCGTCATGGCCGTATCGATAAAGCCAGGAGCAATGGCGTTGGCACGAATGCCTTTGGGACCCATTTCTTGGGCTACAGACTTGGCCAAGGCAATCATACCAGCCTTAGAGGCGGCATAGTTGGCTTGTCCGGCGTTGCCATGAACACCTACAACAGATGCCATATTGATGATGGAGCCACCACGTTGGCGCATCATTACGGGGATGACAGCGTGAATGAAGTTGAATGCGCTTTTGAGGTTCACACCGATAACGGCATCCCATTGTTGTTCGGTCATGCGTAGCATAAGGCCGTCTTTGGTGATACCTGCGTTATTCACGAGGATGTCTACCGAGCCAAAGTCATCTTTCACCAGTTTAACAACCTCTTCGCTTTGTGCAAAGTCGGCGGCGTTGCTGGCATATCCTTTGGCTTTAACGCCGAGAGCGGCAATTTCGGCCTCGGTAGCCTTACCGTTTTCGTCGATAACCAAGTCGGTGAATGCGATGTTTGCGCCTTCTTGTGCAAACTTCAATGCGATGGCTTTGCCAATGCCGCGGGCGGCACCCGTAACAAGGGCAGTTTTGCCTGTTAATAATCCCATTTTGATTTTATTTATGTTAGAAAATACATTGATTTCGTTAGGCAAAGGTACAAACTTACTTTGACATGGCAAAACAATGTTTGCGCCTGTTGCCCGTTAGCCGTTTTAGGGGCTAGTCGGCACTGTGGATGATTTCGCGGTTTACGCCTCCGCTTTGCTCACGTAGTATGAGCGTGGTTACACCGCCATTATAATACATCTCGACCGTTGCTTGCCGGTGCCCGATTTTATAGGAAATGCCAATTAGTCCGTTCTTATCCACGTCCACTTCTTTGCTCTTCGAAGGAAGTTTTGGCAGCAACATCTCTGCATTGTCAATGTCTCCTCTTCGTATCGTTTCTTGATAAAGAACTTGCATCGATGGCGTTTCTGTAAAGAACTTACTTTCAATTTGTGTCATGCCACCATCCTCTTCCGTGTACTTCGTAGTCGTGTCGGGGGTGACGGAACGTTGTGGCGGCGTGCTGTCTTTCACTATTGTCGCCGTTTTGGGGGCATGTGCAGTGGCGTTTTGGGTGGCGTGGCTTTGCACTTTGGGGCTCGATGCCGTGCATGCAGCCATGATTATGCCCACGAACGAAAATAATACGGCGGCTTTCATTGCTTATTGATACGTTTGCCCAATGCGCCATACACCACCTTTGCCACCAACGGCTTGCTGGCCTCTTCGGTTAGGCCATGTCCCAAGCGGCCGTAGATGAACGGCACTTCAAGTCCTTTGATACAATAGTGTGTGATGTCGGCCACTAGTTCCACGTTGTCGATGTCAAATTCGCCATCGGCTTTGCCCTCGGCATACACCTTTCTGAATAGTTCAATCTCGTCTTCGTCGAAGTTTTTGCGCATTTTCTCCACGGTCCAGATGTTCCTGAAGAACTCTGCACGTAGGTTTCCGTTGCGCACCACCGTTTCTTTTATCATGCTTAGGTGGGTGTAAATCAGCTCGATAATCTTGTCTTGCGGACTGATTTTCTTTGCGGCCACCTCGTCTAGCTTGTCAGATAGGCGTTCCAGTTCGGCTTCAATCACGGCATAGTACACGTCTTCTTTCCTATTGAAATAGGTATAAAGCGTTCGCCTGCCCTTTCCCGATGCCACGGCGATGTCGTTCATCGTGGTGTTTGCCACGCCGTTGCGTGCGAATAGCTGGCGCGCCACGTCCACTAGCTTTTGTCTTGTTTTGGAAATGGACATCTTCGTTTCCTCCTTTCTCTAATAAATGCTTGCCGCAGGTTGTTGCACACGGCTTAGTTGATGTGCAAATTTATCGTTTTTTTGTCGAATGAACAAATTATTGGTTTGTTTTTTAGAGAGAGGCCGCCTTGCTTTTGGCTTTTCTTTAAATTGAGAGAGGCCTATTATCTTTGCGCCGTAAAACCAAGATAAACACTCCTCTCATATACAAAGTGCAGGACAAAGACGCGACAAAATCTGAGAG
>CAUPVH010000314.1:0-3329 GCA_963514635.1 uncultured Prevotella sp.
AATAAAAAATAATTTTTTCAAGTTGATGAGTTGATGGGTTGGGGTGGGCTTGAGTTGATGAGTTGGTGAGCTCTGGAGATGATGAGTTGGTGTGCTTGTGGGTTGAGCAGAATTTCGTTTAACATCTCAAATTACACATTCCACCCTAATTAGCATGATGCTGGATGTAGAAGGCATGAAGACAGAAACCCCGACTGACCTTTGGCCAATCGGGGTTCATATAGATTTGCTTTACAGTGCAAAATTATTCTGCTGCGGGAGTTTCCTCTACTTCGGCGTTGGGGGTTTCCTCAACAACCTCAGCAGCGGGTGCTTCTTCTACTGCGGGTGTTTCAACCACTGCGTTTTCGGCAACAACCTTAACAGGAACAACGATTTCCACTTCTTTATGGAAGTGAACAACAGCCTCGAAATCGCCAACACGCTTAATATCGCGCATGGTGATAATCTTCCTGTCTACCTCGATGCCTTGTTTCTTCAATTCTTCGGCAACGGTGGCTGCGTTAACCGAGCCGTATGTTGCGCCAGTTGCAGAAACCTTGGCCTCGATAACAAGTGCCACGCCTTCGAGTGCTTTCGCTTTCTTTTCGGCCTCGGCCTTGATAGCAGCAAGCTTGTGTGCCTGTTGTTTCAAGTTCTCGGCAAGAACCTTCTTAGCCGACTCGGAGGCAATAACAGCCTTGCCCGTAGGGATGAGATAGTTACGGCCATAGCCGCTTTTTACGTTTACAATATCGTTCTTATAACCTAGTCCGATAATGTCTTCTTTGAGTATTAATTCCATTCTGTTCCTCCTCTCGTTATTTCATCAAATCGGTTACATAAGGAAGCAACGCTATTTGGCGTGCGCGCTTGATGGCTTGTGCCACGCGGCGTTGGTATTTGAGCGAAGTGCCTGTGATGCGACGGGGCAAAATCTTACCCTGCTCGTTAAGGAACTTCTTGAGGAACTCGGGATCCTTATAGTCGATGTATTTGATACCGCTCTTCTTGAAACGGCAATATTTCTTCTTTTTGGTGTCCACCGAGGGTGGGGTCAAATAGCGAATTTCTGATTGCTTGTCTGCCATGTTTAAGCCTCCTCTAATTTTTTAGTCCACTTGTGCTTTCTCTTCTCGGCGTATTGTACGGCGTACTTGTCGAGTTTCACTACCATGTGACGGATAACTTTCTCGTCACGACGATAGCCTGTTTCGAGCGATTTAATCACTTCTGGCTCGGCCTTGAACTCCAACAGACAATAGAAGCCTGTTGATTTCTTCTGAATAGCATAAGCCATTTTTTTCAATCCCCAGGCCTCTTCGTTCACAATCTCGGCACCTTTATCGGTGAGGAGTTTCTTGAATTTAGCGACCGTTTCCTTCATCTGTTCATCAGACAAAACGGGAGTCAAAATGAAAACGGTTTCGTATTGATTCATACTGAAAATGTAATTAATAAATGTTATTTTGCAAATTGCGGTGCAAAGGTATTGATTTTTATTGATTTAACCAAACCTTTTTTGTAATTTTGTGTTCACATTAGATTGATTATGAGGAAATTTTATCCATATATCGGCCTTGCGTTGGTCTGCATGGGCGTTATCATATTTATCGTTAGCTACTTTGCCAAGTGGACGCACAGCAACCTTCCACTCTTTATAGGACTGGTTTCGGTGGTGTGCGGTACCGTGCTACATGTTGTTTGGCAAAAGAAGTCGAGCGAATATTAAACCCCAATCGGTCGTTAGACCGCATATCACATGTTTTATGTTGTTTTCATTGCTCCCTGTCCACCTTTCGTTTGCTTGTCGGCATCTTCCCTGTCTTATTCTTTTGACGTAGTCCACTACGCCTTCAAGAATAAGGCAGACAATATGCTCAACAATCAAACAAAGTCCGAACAGGCTCTAACGACCGATTTGGGTTAAGCCCGCGTCACGTACGATGGGGTTAAGCATATGCGTCAACGGGGCGCAGGCAAATTTGCCAAACGCCCCGTTAAAATGGAAAGTTAAGGTTAATTAAGTTACGTAAGTTTTTGAGTCATCGGGTTTGTGAGTTATGAGTTTGCATGCCATCTCCTACTCTCCCCAAATAAAAAGCACATGAACTTATTATTGCAGAAGAAATTGAGAGCTGAAAGACTCACGAACTAGCTAGCTCACGAACCAACGAGCTCAGAAACTTTTTTGTTTATAGCCTACTCCACATCGGGTGTTATCAGCTTATAACCCTTACCGTGGATGTTGATGATTTCGATGTCTTCATCGTCTTTCAAATGCTTACGCAATTTCGTGATATACACGTCCATCGAGCGAGCATTGAAATAGTTGTCGTCTATCCAAATGGTTTTCAGTGCGAAGTCGCGCTGCAAAATCTCGTTGGCGTGCGAACAAAGCAGAGCCAAGAGTTCGTTCTCCTTGGTGGTAAGCTTAGTTTGCTTGCCGCCAATGGTAAGCAATTGTTTCTGCGTGTCGAACAAGAACTTGCCTATGTGATATAAGGTATTCTCCTTATTCTTCTTTCCGCGAACGCGGCGCAGTATGGCCTCTACGCGGAAAACCAACTCTTCCATCGAGAAAGGCTTGGTGATATAGTCGTCTGCTCCAATCTTGAAACCTTCCAAAATATCTTCTTTCAGCGTCTTGGCCGTTAAGAAAACAATGGGTATTTCAGAGTTAGCCTGCCTTATCTCCTGTGCCAATGTAAAGCCATCCTTTTTAGGCATCATCACGTCTAGCACACAAATATCAAACTTCGTTTTCAAAAAGGCCTTGTAGCCAGCCTCGCCGTCAGGACAAAGTTCAGCCATATAGCCCTTAGCCTGCAAGTACTCGCGAAGCAACATTCCCAAATTCTCATCGTCCTCGCATAACAGGATTTTCAATTTCTCGTCCATAGTCTTTAATCTTTTATTATTGGTAATTTTATCGTAAACATTGTTCCTTTGCCGTATTCGCTCTCAACAGAGATTTCTCCTTTGTGTACGTCGATTATCTTTTTTACGTAAGCGAGCCCCAGGCCGAAACCTTTCACGTTGTGAAGGTTGCCTGTATGAACACGGAAGAACTTCTCAAACACTTTCTTTAAATTGTCTTTCTTTATGCCTATACCTGTATCTCGCACCGAAAGGTAAAGGTGGTCGTCATCGTTCCATGTGCGAATGTATATGTCTAGTGGCCCATCGGGTTTCTTATACTTCACTGCATTGTCCATTAAGTTGAAGATGGCGTTTTGGAAGTGCATTTCATCTACATAGATGGTAGAGTCTATCGCCTCTATCTCCGTATATATCTTGCCACCCGTATGTTCAACTCTTAGCGTGAAGGTGTGTGCAATATTCTCGGC
>CAUPVH010000315.1:0-3328 GCA_963514635.1 uncultured Prevotella sp.
CGATAATCTTAGCGTCTTTTTCAGCCATCGTTACAACATCGGCTTTAACCGAAAAGTACCCATGACCAAAGAAGAAATTGCTGCCAAGAAGTTCGCAATGGAGGCTAAAAAAGACAAGAAACAACGCGAAAAGAAACAAAATGGCCGCACAAGCAAGGCTGGCGATAATGCAACCGACGACAAAGCGTATGGCGGTCGCCCCGACAATGCAAAGATTGCAGGCACTGAACCCGAAGATTCGGCACGCACTACGCGCCGCATTACCGTTAGTAGCAAGGCACAAGCAGACAGCTTGATGGCACAAAGCGAGCAGCCAAAGAAAGATACTTCGTGGCTGAAAAACGAGTATGTTCCCGTTACGAGTTTCATACATACGCTTAAATTCGAAAACTACAAGCGCATTTACGAGGCTCACCAAACGCCAACTAACTACTATGCCAACACATATTTTAACGCTGGCAGGCTAACTGGCGACTCCATTTTCGACGAAACACGCCACCATAGGCTACAAAACACGTTGGCCCTGGCCTTGCTCGAAGGGTTCAACAAGTGGGCTAAGGCAGGCATAAAGGCATTTATAAGCAGCGACATACGCCACTACGAATTGCCCAACACGCAAGGAAGGCTAGAAAGTTTTAATGAACAAACCATGAGTTTCGGCGGACAATTGGCCAAGACCCAAGGCAAAACCTTACACTATGGCGTTACGGCAGAGACGTGGTTCTTGGGAAAAGATGCCGGTCAACTGAAAGTAGACGCCTCGGCAGACCTTAATTTCCCATTGTTCGGAGATACAGTCAGCCTCGCTGCAAACGCTTTTTTCCATCGAATTAACCCAGGTTTCTACTTCCGTCACTTCCAATCGCGCCACTTCTGGTGGGAGAACAACAGCTTATCTATGACCATACACTCGCGCCTGCAAGCCACGTTGAGTTCTCAAAAGACGCGAACCAAACTGCGTTTTGCCGTAGACGAGTTGAAGAACCACACGTATTTTGCACAGAACTACACCATAAACAGCGACTTTACACGCACGGGCAACACTGTAAACGTTGAGCAAAGCAGTGCAGCGATAAACCTGCTAACGGCCGAATTGGCACAAGATGTCACCCTCGGACCGCTCAATTGGGAGAGTGTAGTAACATGGCAACGCACCAGTCATCCCGACATTCTGCCCCTACCCTCCCTCAATATCTACACCAACCTGTACCTGCGGTTTAAGATAGCACGCGTGTTAAAGTGCGACTTTGGGGCCGACATGCGATACTTCACCGCCTATAACGCACCCGATTATAGTCCTGCGCTGGGGCAATTTGCCGTTCAAGCCCAAGCCGACAAGGTGAAAATTGGCAACTATCCGCTTGTTAATGTGTACGCCAACTTCCATCTTAAACAAGCCCGTTTCTTCATTTTGATGAGCCACATCAATGCGGGCAGCGGTAACAAGAAATACTTCTTCGCCCCCCACTATCCACTTAACGACCGCATGTTGTACTTCGGACTAAGCTGGAACTTCTTTAACTAAGGCTTGGTAAAAACAAGAAACTGACCCAACAAGACACATACCGCCCAAAGGGAGGAATTGATAAAGAAATACCTCAACACACGGCCGCAACCGCACTTATCTTCGTAAAAGATAGCGCGTTGTGGCCTTTTCCTTTATTCCGCCCAACAAACAAACGCCTTACCCCCACCAACAGCACTTGCATTTAAAATTGCTATAAAGTGAAAGATACACCTAAAATCAATTGTTTTATTGAACATAAAGTTGTAACTTTGTTTCCATATTCAGGAAGGAATGACTCATCCCGAAAGCAAAACACATATTAACGAACATGTTTAACTAAAAACCACAATACATGAACGATAAGAAATTGATGAATTTGGCTGCGGACAACATACGCATTCTGGCAGCGTCAATGGTAGAAAAAGCTAAGTCTGGACACCCTGGCGGAGCGATGGGTGGTGCCGACTTCATTAATGTTCTCTTCTCAGAGTTCCTTGTTTACGATCCAGAAAACCCCTCATGGGAAGGTCGCGACCGCTTTTTCCTCGACCCTGGGCACATGTCGCCCATGCTATATTCGGCCTTGGCGCTGCAAGGAAAGTTTACGATTGACGAGCTTCAGCAATTTCGCCAATGGGGTTCGCCCACTCCTGGACACCCCGAAAGAGACGTGCAACGCGGTATAGAGAACACTTCGGGACCGCTAGGACAAGGACATGCCTACGGTGCAGGTGCTGCTGTTGCCCAAAAATTCCTCGAAACGAAACTCTCGCACACCATGATGCAGCACACCATATATATATATATATCCGATGGTGGCATACAAGAAGAGATTTCGCAAGGCGTTGGACGATTGGCTGGCGCACTGGGACTAGACAATATCGTGATGTTTTACGATTCGAACGACATTCAATTGTCTACCGAATGCGGCGTGGTGACTTGCGAAAACACTGCCGCCAAATACGAATCGTGGGGTTGGAAGGTGATAACCATCGACGGAAACGATGCCGACGAGATACGTCGAGCACTGAACGAGGCCAAAGCCGAGAAAGAAAAACCCACACTTATCATTGGAAATACCGTGATGGGCATAGCCGCATTGCGAGCAGATGGTTCGAGTTTCGCACACCACATCGGCACACATGGCGCACCACTCGGCGCAGAGGCCTACCAAAAAACCATCGTTAACCTAGGCGGAAACCCCAACGAGCCTTTCGTTGTGTACCCCGAAGTGAAAGAACTCTATGCAAAACGCAATGAAGAACTAAGAGAGATTGTAGCCAAAAGACGCCAAGAAGAAAATGAATGGGCCAAAAACAACCCACAACTAGCCGCACAAATGAAGGAGTGGTTCAGCGGAAACGCGCCAAAAGTGGATTGGAGCACGCTGACCCAAAAGCCCGATGGCGCAACGCGTGTGGCCTCGGCTGCATGCTTGGGACTGTTGGCAGAGCAAGTTCCGAACATGGTTTGTTCGTCGGCCGACCTCTCTAACAGCGACCGCACAGATGGTTTCCTCAAAAAAACGCGCGAAATGAAGCGTGGCGACCTTTCGGGAGCCTTCCTCCAAGCTGGCGTAAGCGAACTTACCATGGCCTGCATGTGCATTGGCATGTATCTACATGGGGGCGTAATCCCTGCTTGCGGAACCTTCTTCGTGTTCTCCGACTATATGAAACCTGCCATACGTATGGCTGCCCTCATGCGTGTTCCCATCAAGTTTATTTGGACACACGATGCTTTCCGCGTCGGCGAAGACGGTCCTACGCACGAACCAGTTGAGCAAGAGGCGCAAATCAGGTTGATGGAAAAGCTGAAAAA
>CAUPVH010000316.1:0-3327 GCA_963514635.1 uncultured Prevotella sp.
GGTTTGAGTTGATGAGGTTTGAGTTGATGAGGTTTGAGTTGATGAGGTTTGAGTTGATGAGGTTTGAGTTGATGAGGTTTGAGTTAATGAGTTTGTGAGTTGATGAGTTTGTGAGTTGATGAGTTTGAGTTGATGGGTTTGTGAGTTGATGAGCTTTTGAGTTGATGGGTTTGTGAGTTGATGAGCTTTTGAGTTGATGAGCTTTTGAGTTGATGAATTGATGAGTTTGTGAGTTTGTGAGTTAATGAGTTGTTGAATTTTGAGTTGATGAGTTTGTGAGCTTGTTAGTTTGTGATTTAGTGAGTAGGCGAGTTGGTGTCTTTGAGAGTTGTTGGGTTTTAATGAGTTTATAAGCCAGTGAGTTGACTTGTATTGCATTCCTCTCGGCTTATAAAATATTAAAAGTCAAGACGACTTCATTTCATGATACGCGCGTACGAGAGGGAAAAATGAAGATTGCAAAATTAAATTTCGCGTTGTGACATAAACACATGTGTTTTTGACATAAGGACATAAGGAACATAAGGACAATCAATGGGGTTAATTTAATTTAGTTTAGATAGCCAACATGTTAATGGGTGCAGCCATTATTTCGCCTTTCACCTTTAAAAGTCACAGGCATTTTTTCACCTTTTCACCTTTTCACTTTTAAAAAGCGCGCTAGCCATTTTTTCACCTTTTCACCTTTTCACTTTTTCACCCTTTCACCTTTTCACCCTTTCACCTTTTAAAAGGGGCACTAGCCATTTTTTCATCTTTTCACCCTTTCACTTCTTCTCCCAACAGCCGAAGAAGTTCTTGGGTGCGTTTTTCAAAATCGGGGGTGGCGGTAAGCGTGAGATGGGGAGGAGCAGGAGTGTCGGGTGAAGGCTGGAACATAAGCTGCTGGTGGCCTTGTTCGGTAGTGTGCATGTGCTTTTCTAGGACGTAAAGCAAGGGGAGATGACGGCATTGGCCAAAAGAGTTAGGCACATCATGGCCGTTAGGTCTGTCCGACTGGTCTGACTTGTCTGACTTGTCCGACATGCCTGAGCTATCCGACCGCGAGCAAGGCTGCGTGCCATCGCCTAGCAGTTGCTTAGCCACCACCCAAAGGGCATCGGCGGCATGTACAGCTTGTTCTAAATCGTGGGTAGAAAGCAACACCATCTTATTGGTTTCGTGGGCAAGGCGCGCCAATAAGTCAAGCACTTCAACCTTACTTTTGTAGTCGAGAAAAGCCGTTGGCTCGTCGAGTAATATCACAGGTGTATCTTGCGCCAAGGCTTTGGCAATCATCATTTTCTGCCGTTCGCCATCGCTTAGTGTCTGTACCATGCGGTGGCGCAGGCCAGTTATGCCCACAACATCCATCGCCCACTCCACCATGCGATGGTCTTCGGCGCGAAGTGTGCCCCATATATTGGTGTAGGGCGAACGACCGAGGGCTACAACCTGTTCGACAGAGAGGTTCTCAACGCTGGGCTTAGCCGTTAATACCACGCTTACTAGGCGTGCCAAACGCGCTTGCGAGAGCGAGGCGAGGTTGATGGGCGCGGCTTGTTCGCCAGAATAATAGTGCATTTGCCCAGCAATGGGCGGCTGGAAAGCAGCCAAAGTGCGCAAAAGGGTGCTTTTACCAATGCCGTTGGCACCCACAAGACAGGTTAGCCGCCCCGAACAAAGGGTGGCGTTGAGACCGGCGAGCACAGCGGTTGGTGTGCGGCGGGCTTGTTGGTAGCCTACGGAGAGGTTGCTAAGGGTTATCGAGGGCATATTTTCTAAGGGGGTTGGGTTGCTAGGGGACAAGGAATCTTAGGAGTTCGAGGCTATTTGGGATTTCGAGGTTTTCGAGGTTTTCGAGGTTTACTAGGTTTTCTAGGTTTACTAGGCAGGCTGTTAAAAGGGCGCAGCCATCTTTTCACCCTTTCACTTTTTCACCCTTTCACCTTTTAAAGGGCGCAGCCATCTTTTCACCCTTTCACCCTTTCACCTTTTCACCCTTTCACCTTTCGTATCAGCGTTAGCCCATCTCGCAAGGGAAGGATAACCTTCTCTACGCGTGTATCAGCCGCAACAAAGTCGTTAAAGCGGCGTATGCCAAGGGTTTGTTGGTCCTTATCGTAGGCAGAATCGCACACATGACCATTCCACAGCGTGTTGTCGGCTACGATAAAGCCGCCCTGCCTAAGCACCGAGAGAGCCATCTCGTAGGTCTCAACATACGTACGCTTGTCGCCATCGATGAAAACGAGGTCGAAGGTGATGCCCAAACGTGGGGCCTCGGTGATGGCATCGCCAATGATAAAGTGTATTTTGTTGGCCACGGTGCTGCCCGCTATCCACGGACGAGTGAAATCTTCTTGCTCGTCGTTAATCTCGAAGGTGTACAAAAGTCCGTCGTCTGGCAGTCCTTCGGCCAAGCAAATGGCGCTATATCCGCTGAACGTGCCCACTTCGAGCACGCGTTTGGCCTGCGCCATCTGCACAAGCATCTTCAACAGACGGCCTTGCAGGTGCCCGCTAGCCATGCGCCCGTGCAGTGTATGCAGGTTGGTGGCTCGGTAAAGGCGGTACAAGTAGTCGCCTTCGGGGTCGATGTGGTTGGCTATATAGGTGGTTAGATCCATGCCTTAGCGTTTGAAACTCTCTATCGCCAAGCGGTAACCATCTAGGCCAAAGCCGCATATCACGCCCCGACAAGCGGCGGCAATCATGCTTTGGTGCCTGAAATCTTCGCGTTGGTGAACGTTGGAAATGTGCACTTCAACCACAGGCGCGCTGATGGCACGTATGCAATCGGCCAAGGCGATGCTGGTGTGCGTGTAGGCTCCGGCGTTAAGCACGATGCCGTCGCACTGAAACCCCACCGCTTGCAACTTGTCGATAAGCTCGCCTTCGATGTTGCTTTGAAAGTAATCTATCAGCACATCGGGGAAACAAGCACGCAGGCGCGGCAGGAAATCGTCGAACGACGTGCTGCCGTAAACGTCTGGCTCGCGCACGCCAAGCAGGTTGAGGTTTGGCCCGTTGATAATTTGTATCGTCATGTCAGCTTTATTTTGTACTTTTGTTCACAAAATTACGAATAAACGATGGAAAGAGAAAATAAAACCGTCGACAATATGGTGAAGGCCTATATGCGTTACTTGAAATTGGAACGCAACCTTAGCCCGAATACCATCGAGGCCTACCGCAACGACCTGCGTTGGCTTTTGGCTTATGTTAACTTTCACGGGTTAAAGGTGGAGGAGCTGAAACTGGAACACTTGGATAACTTTTCGGCCTCGCTGCACGACCAACGCATTACGCCGCGTTCGCAAGCGCGGATACTGAGCGGTGTGCGTT
>CAUPVH010000317.1:0-3324 GCA_963514635.1 uncultured Prevotella sp.
ACATCGCCCCTTACGAAGACAACACCCCCAACCAACCGCTGCTCCCCATATTGCCCAAGGCAGGCCACATCGCTAGTCAACGCCAAGAATCCGCTCTGGGTATCGAGCGCATAGAGCTGTCTAACGGGGTGACGGTGCTGCTCAAGCCCACATCTACGGGCAAAGACGAGCTGCTGATGACGGCCTTTGCGCCTGGCGGTTCGTCGCGTTTGGGACAGGCCGACTTCGCCAATGCGCGTTTCTTCAATCGCATTGTGGGTAGTAGCGGACTAGGCAATTTCTCATCACAACAGCTCACCAAGGTGTTAACGGGGCAAACGGCCAACGTCAATCTCTCGCTCGACACCTATTGGCTAAGTCTCAACGGCAGTGCCGCGCCACGCGATGCCGAGTGCCTTTTGCAGCAAACTTACCTATATTTCACCGCCTTGCGCCCCGACCAAGAGGCCTTTGCCAACATCATGGCCAACAGTAGGACGCGCCTTAACCAAGTGGCAGGCCTGCCCGAAATGGCCCTTAGCGACTCGCTTGCGGCCACCTTGCACGCCCACAACCCACGTTTCGCCAACAACACGCTCGCCGATCTCAACCATGTAGACCCCAATCGCATTCTCAACCTGGCGCGCCAAGGCATGGCCAATGCTGCAAACTTCACCTTTGTTTTCGTTGGCAACTTCCAACGCGACAGTCTTCTCGCCCTCGTTTGCCGTTACATCGCCTCGTTGCCTGCCAGCAAACCCCTGTTCGTTTCAGGTCAACCCGCCCCCATCAACCACCCTTCGCCCCACCATCAGGCAGCGCAAAGCTCCACCGTGCCCACCACTACCGCCGCACCCGCCAACGAAACATCCCTCGTTGGTACGCTGCGCAGTGTGCAAACCTATGCCCCCGGCATTGTTTGTAACCACTTCCGCCACGCCATGACCACGCCCAAAGCCAACGCCTACATCGTTTGGTGGGCTAAGGGCACGCCCTTTACGTTGGCCAATATCGTGATGGCCGAGGCCGTAGGTCAGCTGCTTGGCATGCGTTACACGCAGCGAATACGCGAAGAAATGGGCGCGGCTTACAGCACCGATGCCTCTTGCACCCTCGCGCCCGATGTGAACACCACCTACTTAAAGCTATATGCCATCTGCCCCATGAAACCCGAATTGGTTGACAGCACCCTCAAAGCGATGCGCAACGAGGCCGAAAACATGACTCGTAACATCGACCCCACGCTGCTCGAAAACGTGAAACGCCACCTCGCCAAACGCTTTGAAGAGCGCACAAAGCAAAACAGCACGTGGCTACGAGCTGTGCAAACATGGGCACAACAGGGCATCGACATCCATACCAACTTTCTCATCGAGCTGCAAAACATCACGCCCCAACGTCTGCAACAGTTTGTTGCACAACAATTAATGGCGCAAGGAAATAGGGTTGAAGTGGTGATGATGCCGGAGTAAGAGGAAAAAAGGGCCTCATCCCAGCCCATACCAGCCCCTACCGGCCTCACCCCCAGCCCCTCTCCAAGGGGAGAGGGGAGTGATATGCCTTGCTTGTTGTACGCCAGTTACGGGTTAACTCGTCAACTGGTTAACTCGTTAGCTACTCTATCTTCCGTCAACTTGTCTACTTGTTAACTTGTTACAATGGAAAGGGGTACAAGCAATAGCGAACGCACCTTAGTCTGTTTTTAGCACATCCCTACAAACTAGGTGCAAGTATTTCGAGTTTCTTCTCTTTATAGTTTAAGATAAACGAGTGGCCTTTTAAGAAATTCAAGCTGAGTAAACCATATTTGTCTTCGCCCTCAATAAAGTCGAGAGCGATAGTTTGTTTGCCTAAACCAAAGGTAACCCCCTTATATTGGCGAACCTGTTTGATGGTAAGTTGTTGACTTACATTCGCCGTTTCTTTCTGTATTGTTCCTGATGGTGCAATGCGAATGTCGTTAGGAAGCTTGTTGTTCCTACTGCCTGTGTCGAAAACTAGGCGCACATGTTGCCCTTGTATGCGCGTTTCAAACACAATAAAGTTCATAGGAATATCAGTAAACTTATGGCTATCTTTCCATTTAAGCACTATCCCTCCATTATTATTACCTAGATAGGGTGAGATAGTCTTTGTTTCATAGTCAAAACGCAATGGCCTATCTTTCAGAATATCTGCCCCAAGAATGAAATCAGGCGCAAACCTTTTGAACTTGTCTTTTAGGTTGATAATGATGCAAAGCACTTGGCGATAGGTTTTACCGCAAAAAAGAACGGAATCTACAACGCAAGTGGACATTCGGTTGTCGCGCGAGTTTACCATTAGTTTTAGTTTGTCGGGCATTGCTATTCCCAATGAGTCTCTTGCAAAAGTAGAATCTACTACACATAAGCTACAACCGGTATCTACTAACGCGGCCACTGTCTGCATCTTGTGACTATACACTTCTAATGATGTGTATAGTAAGCTGTCCTTCTCTTTCAATTCTGCTTGCCCGTAAGTACACAGGCAGAAAAACAGCATACTTAAACATAAGAATAGCGTTTTGTTCATCTTAACAAGAGTTCTCCTAGGATGTTTATAAGTTGCAAGTTGTTGAATTTCTCTTTGTCTGGGTCGAATTTCGGCCAACTTAACGCTTTGGGATTGAAACGCTTTTCTTGTTCCTTACGTTTAAGAATGAGGGGTGAAAAGCCTTGAAAATGTAAGTAAAGGTAGAGTGCTGTTGTGTCGGAAAGGGCTTTCTGCTCTTTCCTACATACCGAATCCTGTTTGGCAACATTCTCTATCACATGCTTTTGTGCAAAAGATGTGGCAGAAATAGTAATTGCAGCCCCAAGGAAAAGAACCTTCGTGCGTTTTAGTTTATATGCCAAAATTTGTAACGGCCATGTGTATATCGGTAGATTCATGTGTGTTGAGTGATTCATTGCTATGCTCGTCTGTTTTTTCATGGAAGGAATGAGCCTTCAGCCACTTAATAAAATAGTGCCAAATAAACTTCCTCCATAAATGTTTTTAAAGTTCATCCTCTGCTAGAGGGGGTATGTTATACGCTCATAATGGTTTGATTATTAATGTGAATAAATGCCTATACATAGGCGGTAAGATATTGCAAAAGTATAAGATAAAAAGAAACTTACCAAATATAACGCCTAAAAAGTTTTGCTTTTATTGGGTTTATTCATATAAAATGCGTGCATTGAAAGGGAAGAGGTGAAAACGACCGCAACCACAACAACCCCTCTCGGCCTCACCCCCAACCCCTCTCCAAGGGGAGAGGGGAGTGGTATGCCTTGCTTGTTGTACGCCAGTTACGGGTTAACTCGTCAACTGGTTAACTCG
>CAUPVH010000318.1:0-3321 GCA_963514635.1 uncultured Prevotella sp.
GTGTAGGGATGTTGGGTAGGTGTTGAATGCGGTCTTTATCCGATGGGTGCGAGTTCCAAAGGTCCTCACAAGAGAACCTCGCCGTGGGTTCATCGTTCGTCTTTACCTCCGCTTGCAGCAATTCTGTGGCCTCGATGGTCTTGCCTTCCTCGTGCGATTTAATCTGCGCGAGCATCTCCAAAACCTCGAACGGATCGGCCTTTTTTGATGTTTCGCCCAGTCGAACCATCGCCACATGCGTGTTAGAACTGCATTGCATCAGCACCGTTGTTTTGTAGAACGACGATGCCATCACGGCCTTTCCCACCACCTTGCAGGCAATGCTGTCGGCATCGTATTCCATCTGTCTAGACAATTCGCGATAGGCGATGTTCACATACCTATATAAGGATTGGAGCAAAAGGCGCACCCTAACCGTGAAGAAGCGCGTTAGCAGGCCGAAAATGGAGAAAGGACTCCATCCCAAATGGCTCCAACGGTCAACCCATCTGTCCCAAGCATCTTCGCCATACACCAGGTTTCCCATCACGATGTTGGCGGTATAAACCACCGAACTAATCTTCATGCTGTCTTGCGAGAAGTGTCCGAACTCGTGAGCAAGAATGCCTTTAATCTCCTCTGTGCTTGTAGTGGCGAACAGTCCTACGCCCAACACAAGGTTTTTGCGAACGGGAAAGAACATCGACCAGAAAGTAGTGTTGAAGTAAACACAAGCATTAATTTCAGTAGAGAGGAACACTTTGTGGGGCATCGGGCATTTTGTAGCCTTGGCCACATGGCGTATAAGTTCGAAAAGCTGTGGGCAATCGTTCTCTTTTACCTGTATTCTGCCCTCTTCTTCCGCATTAAGTCGGGTGAAGATAAACTTCACGAGGAAGAGTCCGAACATCAGGCAGAGTGCTATAACACCAAGGTATGCTCCCAGAAGTATCAGCATGACAAATCCGCTGTTGGTGCCGTCGAAGGCACGTTGCAGCATATCTATTCCCCAAAACGTTGCCCATTTGTAGCCAATGTAGAGCAGAATGAGGCCTAAGGCAACCAGCGAGAGGTAGACAAGCACGAAAAGGGCTATTCGGTAGAGTACCGTTTTTCCCAATGCTCTTATTGCATTGTTTTCTCTCATGCGTTAAATCATTAAATAGTTTAGGCGTGTTTCGTGTAACACGTAGTTTAGATAAATTTCCTTGTGGCGCTTTCAAGGAAACACATTTGCGCCAAAGCGCAGTGGCGGAGCGTTTTTTAAAAGGATTAGTTACGTTTAGTTGTGGTCCGCCTAGTGTCGCTTTTTTTGCGCATACATGCGCAATCAGTTGGTTACGGGACAGTTTCCCGCTGGGGTTTCCCCCATTTCATCGGCGTTTTTTTGGTATCAGAAAGCGCCATTTCTCATTTCCAAGGCTTTGTTTTCAGCCTTTTCCATGATTTCCCTTTCCCCCGGACCCTTGTCGTTGAGCCCGCATAGGTGAAGTATTCCGTGTATGATAACACGGTAGAGTTCATCTTCGTACGCCTTGTCGAACAATTCAGCGTTAGTTCGCACGGTGTCGAGAGAGATAACGATGTCGCCGTTAACGACGTCGTCTTCGTCATAGTCGAAGGTGATAACGTCCGTGTAGTAATCGTGTCCTAGGTATTCGTTGTTTATTTCCAGGATTTTCTCGTCATTCACGAACATATATCCCACTTCTCCGACCTTCTTTCCATAAGTCTGGGCCACAGCTTTTATCCATGCCGTGGTGTCCTTCCTTTTTATTTTCGGCATTTTCACGCCGTCTGCATTATATGTAATCATAAGTTGTTTCCAGTTTCGGGGCTCACTCACTTCTTATCCTTACGCTTTGGCAAGAACATCTCGGCGTTCTTGCCGAAGTGTATTAGCTCCCTCACGAGCGACGAACTAACGCTTGCGTGCTGTGGTTCGGCAAACACCAAAAGTGTTTCTATGCCTCCCATCATGCGGTTGATGTCGGCCTGTTCGCGTTCGTACTCAAAGTCTTTCACGCTTCTCACGCCCTTAACGAAGAACCAAGCGCCCTCACGATGGGCGAAATCTACGGCCAAATCGTTGAACGCCCGCACCTCCACTTTGGGGTTGTCGGCATAAAGTTCGGCTATCACCTTTACCCGCACCTCGGCACTGTACATGTATTTCTTGCGTTCGTTTACGCCAACGCCGATAACAATCTTATCGAACAGCGGCAGCACGCGCGCCACTATCGATTGATGCCCAATGGTAAATGGGTCGAAACTTCCTGTGAATAGACCTGTTTTCATGCGCAATTCAAGTGGCAGTTACATCTTTGTTTGTTGTTAGTCCCTGCGTTGCTGTGCATGGCAGGGGGGGTGGAGTGGCTCGAAAACGTGCTTTTGTTGGTTGACACGCTGACGAGTTTAGCGGCTAAACTATGTTCCGATAGTAACCTACTCTCTGCAAAAATAGAGTATTTCCCATTGATAGCCAAATTTTTAGGGTGTTTTTATTGTAATCATTTTAGAACATTTATTGTTCTGTATTCCTTTATTTTTATTTCCTCATCAACTTGCTTTTGACCTTCATCAGATTATTTTTACCATTCCATCGTTTATTTTTCGCCTTGCTTACGCAAAGGAGTTTCGGCAAGTTTATTGCTTATTTTCATGTTGAAGAACATGTTTTGATGCGTTGTTTTTGTTGAATGTTGGGTATAATTTGGCCGTATTCTGTGGAGGTAAGGCTTTAACTGGGTGGTTTAAGTGGGTGCTTATGTGTTTAGTAAACCTTTTAGTTTTTAGTACCATTAGTACCACAAGGCGCATGTATTATCACTGCGAGGTGGCTTGTACTGTCGCTGCAAAGTGCTTGTACTATCGCTGCATGGTGGCCTGTACTAACACAACATGGTGCTTGTGGCCCCACTACAAGCTGCATAGTACTGGCATGTTGCTAACAAACCTGTTGGCAGAGGTATCGTTTAAGGCCTGTTCTACAACCTCCGCGCTGTCGTTGCATCGTAACTATTCAGCGATAAGGCGTATAAACTATTATTGATTATCAATAAGTAACACAAACAGGCACCTTCAAATTCTGGTAAAGTAATGTCGTTTCGAGCCTTTTTGCCACAATATTACGTTTATAAGTTATTGATAATCAACGTTTGTTATTGCTGAATAGTTACCATTGCATCATGATTTAAAGGCCACTCCTTGCCGTATTTTTGTTTTTATCTGATGAGCTTTCATTTGCATTTTCGGTCGTATAGTCCACGATGCACCCTCAGAATGCAAGTCAATTCTCTACCAGATCAAACCTCAAATGCCGACAAAGGCAATGAAGTTGTG
>CAUPVH010000319.1:0-3319 GCA_963514635.1 uncultured Prevotella sp.
TGAACTTGTGCGGCAACGCTGCCCACATCAACGCCCGTGGTTATGCCCCCTTCGTGAAAGAGGTCGCCACCAAGAAACTCAAAGTCGGCCCCGAAAAGCTTGGTTAGACTTTGATAATAGGCCTCGGCCACCTTTTCGAACACGCCATCGCCATTGGGCAACAGCACGGCAGGCCGCTGAAAGCTGCCCCATTTGCCTTGCTCAATGATGTGCGCTTGGGGAAAACGCGCTTTAAAGAAGGTGGGAACGATGCCCGGAAACCCCTGCACCACGGGTTGTATGCCCAATTGGCGCATACGTTGCAGCATCTGCCGTTGCTGTTGCAGGCGCAGGGCGATGAGGCTTTCGCTCATTGGTCCGCCCCAACCTTCGAGGTTTCCCATTAGCCACCAGGCGGTGTAGGCTGGTCCAGGGATGAAACGTTGAATGTCTTTCTGTGCGAAACCAAGCGTTTTAAGTGTTTCGGCCCATACTGCCTCCATGCCCAAAGGGGCTAGCATGAGGTTAACGCCGTTAAGTGCCATCCAATCTAATTCCCACTCGAAGTCGGGCCAACGATAGAAGGCGTAACTGTAATTATAGGTGCAGTAGTTAAGGGCGTATCGGTATTTGAAAGGGGTGGTGCGCCTGACGGTACCTTGGATGGGCACTAGTCGAAAGTGGGTGGGGAGGTTGTTGCCGCATCGGGAGATGCTGATGTGGCAGTAGTGGTTGAGGTAATGGTTCAGTCCGACGGCCGCTGCCGAGGGCGAAGTGGCCTTTATCACGAGGCGTTTGCCGGGCGTTTGCAGTTCGAATGTCTCTTCGTGAGTGCCTGCGAGGGGCTGAAACACCACCTTGCCAACCATAAGCGGAAAGCGGCGAGCCACCAGTTGGTGCACGCCGTCGTACGTGGCTGCCTCGCTGCGTGTGCTGAATGTGCAGGCTGCCAATATAATAAGGAGGGAGTTTATGAGTTGTTGAGCTTTTGAGTTCATGAGTTTTTGAACTTATAAGTTATTGGGTTGGGGTTGCGGTAAAAAAGAGATTGGTTCTGATTTCGTGTGCCAATAACTTCCTTTTTCCGTTTGGTGATACAGTACAAAGGGCTTTGTACTGCGACTACAAGGCTCTTGTACTGCTACTACAAGGCGTTTGTAGTGGGGCTACAAGCCGCTTGTAGTGTGACTACAAGCTGCTTGTAGCCGAAAAAGACAATGGTAAATGCCACATCGTTTAGAAGTGATTGATTTCAAAACCGTGTTTATTTTAACGTTATTGGCCAGCTCAAAAAACTTATAAGTTCAGAAACAGAGCGGCTTAAGGGCCGATAAACTCTTACCGCACAAACTAAAAACGAATATCCACAAAGACAGGGAAATGGTCGCTTATCGTTCCCGTTTCGGTTACTTTCCCGTTTATTTCGAGCTGCTTTACCACGGCCGTTTGAACCACTTTCACCGCGCTTTTGTGTGCCTTGTCAACGAGAACATAGTCGATGGTTTCGTTGGGTTGGTCGACAGAAGTGCCAGTTTGTGGGGTGATGATGTCGAAAGCCTTGGTTATGATGGGGAAAGCAGTTAGTTCGGGTTTCCACGAAGGCGAGTCGTTAAGGTCGCCAGCGAAGAAAACGGGCTGCGTGGCGAGCGTGGTTAGCTCGTGGTTTACGATTTCGGCACTGGTTTTTCGGGCCGTTACGTCTAGGTCGAGATGGGTGCCTAACAGCGTAAACCGCGGGAAAGTGAGCACCATCAGCGCACGAGTTTCTTTGCCAGGCAACGCTATTTTCTTGATGGATGTGGGCTGCATGGCACGTTTGTACAGCACGCCTGGCCCTATTTTGCCATTCGAATAAGGGGCGGCCGAGCCGAAAAAGAGGTCGTAGTCTAGGCCTGTGGCGCGGCGAATGTCGTCGAGCAGGTAGCGTTTGTTGCGTTCGGTTGTGCCGCTGTCCAGCTCTTGAATCACCACCACGTCGGGGTTTAGTGCCTTAATCACTTGGGCGAAGGTCGCAGTATGTTCGTCAGAGAAGGTCTTGCTGGCGGTGTTGCTCTTGCAATAGAAGCTGTTGGAGGTCATTATTCGCCCGTTTCCTTCTGCCTCGGCGTACTTAAAATCTTTGCTTTTCGGCTTTGGCTGGTAGTCGGGGATGTGTCCCGGCGTGTCTTTCCCGCCACAACCCATGATGGGAAGCGAGGCGATAAAGAGTGAAGCGGCGGCGATGAGTGTGGAAAAAATGGGTTTCATAAGCAATGAATGTATTTTAAAGCCTCACCCTCTGCCCCTCTCCAAAGGGGGAGAGGAGAAAGGGTGAAAGGGTGAAAGGGTGAAAAGGTGAAAAGGTGAAAAGGTGAAAGAGTGAAAAGGTGAAAAGGTGAAAAAATGGCTAACGCCCACTAACTTATCAACCCACCGACTTATCAACTCGTTAACTTATCAACTCGTCAACTTATCAGCCCGTCACCTTGTCAACTTATCAACTTGTCAACCGAATTACCATCCTGGGTTTTGTTTAAGTGCACCACCATATAGGGTGATTTGGCTTTGCGGGATGGGATAGAGATAGTCGCGGTCTTCGTTCCAAATGCGAGTTTTGGTTTTTATATCGTGCACAATGACGTTACCTCCGCTCATTCCGTTTTCAAGGAAAATGTTCTCACCCAATTTAAGAAATACCGTAATGTCTTTTAATTCGGGGTAGTCCTCCTTTGAGGGAATCTTTTCGCTGGAGTAGATGCAAATGTCTAAGGCATCGTTTACAGCATTCCCATTCATGTCGTAAACGGTGAACTGCTTGTTTGTATCAATGGGGCCGAAGTACATTCCTTTGAATTGCTTTTCAAAGACCTTGCCCGCTTTCCAGCGTATAAGGTCGTAATAACGGAAACCCTCGCAGAGCAATTCTATGGTTCGTTCGCGCCTTATTTCAAGTATTACGCCTTTGTTTGCACCCGTAACATTGGGATACCCCGTTTCTTCATTCGAGAGATAGGGGTCGGGTGTGGCGTTAGCTGCCGCCATGTCGATACCTGGCATGCCCACTCTTTGGCGAATTTTAAGTATAGAGGCATCGAGATCGGCTTGCGTAAGTGTTCCCAATTCGGCCTTTGCCTCGGCGTAATTGAGGTAAACTTCGGCCGCACGGAAAAGCGAAATGTCGTTTTGTGACTTATGCCAACCGTCGTCGGCAGGGGTAGTCACTCCTTTTATAATCTGATAACCCGTGGTAGCCGATGAGAAACTGGGCGATAGGGCATCTGTTCCACCGATGCGTTTGTAGCCAGGTGTAACGATGGTTTGTGCCAATCGTGGGTCTCTTCCTTGCATCTCGTCATAGAAA
>CAUPVH010000320.1:0-3311 GCA_963514635.1 uncultured Prevotella sp.
CGTGAAAACCGAACCAGCCGTGCCCGAAACAAGTGTGGTGGACGAAGTTATATGGGTGGTGGGCGACGAACCCATTCTGAAATCGGACGTGGAGGCCGCTCGCTTGCAGGCCGAAAACGAAGGACACAAGTTTAAAGGCAACCCCGATTGCTCTATTCCCGAACAGTTAGCCCTGCAAAAGCTTTTCCTTCACCAAGCTGCCATCGACAGTTTGGAGGTGAGCGAGTCGGAAATTTCACAAGGAATAGAGGAGCAAATAAACTATTGGATACAGCTGATAGGTTCGAAAGAGAAACTGGAAGAGTATCGCAAGCAAACCATTTCGGAGATGCGACAAGCAATGCACGACGACTATAAGAACAATCGCCTTATCGCCATGATGAAAGAGAAACTGGTGAGCGATGTGAAAGTGTCGCCTGCCGATGTGCGCAAGTACTTCAAGGACCTGTCTGCAGATAGCATTCCTATGGTTCCTACAATGGTAGAGGTGGAGATTATCACCCAAAACCCAAAGGTGAAGACCGAGGAAGTGAACCGCATTAAGGACCAATTGCGCGAATATACCGACCGCGTAACCAAAGGCGAGACAACCTTTGCAACCCTAGCACGCCTTTATTCCGAAGATCCGGGCTCGGCTAGGCAAGGTGGTGAGTTGGGATTTACGGGTAGAGCGGCGTTCGACCCCACCTTCGCTGCCGTGGCTTTCAACCTTACCGACCCCAATAAGATATCGAAAATCGTTGAAACGGAGTTCGGTTACCATATCGTACAGCTTATCGACAAGCGTGGCGACAAGGTTAACGTGCGCCATATCTTGCTGAAACCGCGCATCGCACAAGACGACATCGACCGCTCGAAAGCACGTCTCGACTCCATCGCCAGCGACATTAAGGCGGGTAAATTCTCGTTTGAAGAGGGTGCAACGTTCATCTCCGACGACAAGGACACGAAGAACAACCACGGACTGATGGCCTACACCGACAGAGAGTCGCGTTCGCTGTCGTCTAAGTTCCGTATGGGCGACTTGCCCACAGAGGTAGCGCGCGAAGTGGAAGGTATGAAGGTGGGCGACATCTCTAAACCTTTCCAAATGACCAACGCACGCGGAAAGACTGTCGTGGCCATCATCAAGTTGAAGAATAGAGTGGACGGACATCGCGCAACCATAACCGAAGACTTCCAAGTTATGCGCAATGTGGTGCTGGCCAAAGAACGTGAGAAGAAGTTGCACGACTGGGTGGTGAACAAGATAAAACAAACATACGTTCGTATGGGCGACCGCTATAAGAACTGCGACTTTGAATATCAGGGATGGATTAAATGAGATTAAAACCAATATCGACATCTAATGGCGATAGGCATAGCGGCGTTTTATGGGCGGTGTTATGCCTTTTTGTGCTATGCTTGCTGCCTGCGCTTGCCCAAAAGAAGGTGAAAATGGCACCGCAGACCGACGACCGCGTGTACCTGGTGCACTCGGACGAGCTGCGCTACGACCAATTCGGGCCCGTTCCCGATGCCCAAATTGTGAAAGGAAAGGTGCAATTTATGCACAAAGGGGCGCGAATGTGGTGTGATAGTGCCTATTTTTACCAGCAAACAAACTCGTTTCGCGCCTTCGGACACGTGCGAATGGTGCAGGGCGACACGCTTTCGCTTACCTGCGAGCGGGCTTTTTACGATGGTCAGGCACAGATGATGGAGGCTCGGCAGAACGTTTGGCTTAAACATCGTGGGCAAACACTCAACACAGACAGCCTTAATTACGACCGCCTTTACAACAATGCTTACTTCTTTGAGGGCGGAACGCTCACCGACAAGAACCAAAAACTGGTGGCCGACTGGGGACAATACAACACCCAAACGCGCGAGGCCGTGTTCTATTATAACGTGAAAATGATTGAGGGCGACCGCGTTATCACCACCGACACTTTGCACTACGACACCCAGTCGTCTATGGCTCACGTGCTGGGTCCGTCGAAAATAACCTCTAAAACAGGCGTGATAGAAACGCAAGACGGCTATTTCGACACCAAAACGAGCAAGTCGAAGCTATTCGGAAGGTCAACTGTGAACGATAAAGACAAGACCATTACGGGCGACAGTCTTTACTACGACGACAAGACGGGGCAAAGCGAAGGCTACGGCGACGTGATATATGTGGATAAGAAAAATAACAACAGCCTACTTTGCCAGCGTTTCAACTATAATGAAAAGACGGGCGTGGGCTGGGCCACAGGTAAGCTCCTGGCTAAGGACTATTCGCAGAAAGATACGCTTTATGTGCATGCCGATTCGGTGAAACTCTTCACCTATAACATCAATACCGACTCGGTTTATCGCCTTGCACATTGCTTTCGGCATGTGCGCGCCTATCGAACAGACGTGCAAGCCGTGTGCGATTCGATGGTGGCAAACTCTAAGGACTCGTGCCTCACCATGTATCGCGACCCCATTGTGTGGAATGCCAACCGCCAATTGTTGGGCGAAGTGATAAAGATATACATGCAAGACAGTACTGTTCGCGAGGCACACGTGCTGGGTCAGGCGCTCTCTGTGGAGCAAATGCCCGACTCTGTGCACTTCAACCAGCTCTCGTCTAGGGATATGTTTGCTTATTTCGTCGATGGCAACGTGCGCCGCAACGATGCCATAAGCAATGTGCGTTCCATCTATTATTCGGTAGATGAGAAGGACAGCACCCTTATCGGACTGAATTATCTCGAAACTGACACCATGCGAATGTATATCTCTCCGCAGCGGAAATTGCAGAAGATATGGACTTGTCGCTTTGAGGCAACGCTCTATCCGATGACCCAAATACCGCCAGGAAAAGAGCAATTGGGTGCGTTTGGGTGGTTCGATTATGTGCGGCCACTTAATAAAGACGACCTATACGAATGGCGACCGAAGGCTGCGGGAACAGAATTAAAGAAGGTTCAGCCACGAGTGTTGCCCAAGCAACGGCTCGACGACGATGAGAAGAGTGGGGGAAACGCCAACTCTGATAAAGAGGATGCCGCGGAGCAAACCACAGAACAGGAGGCTGCGGATGACGAAAACAAGACTGAAGCTGCTGCAACAAAGACTAAGTCTGCGGTAAAGTCTAGTGCGAAGAAGGGTGGCAGTGCAGCAACAGCGAAGAAATCTGCTGCCAAGAACCGAAGCACAACAGCCAACCGAAAGTAAAAGTAGGCTGTTGCCGTTAGCTGTAAGTCGGCAGGATAGCCCCAACATCGAAAGAAACACGCGTGTTTATGCTGACTTCTTTCAGCCCATTATTGGGGAAACTTGCCAGTGCTGTTTAGGCT
>CAUPVH010000321.1:0-3307 GCA_963514635.1 uncultured Prevotella sp.
CGAACGAATAACGATAACCGCATAGCTTGAATAGCCAATCATGAGCATCAGCAAGCAGAGCAACACCGTATTCTTGATACGCGAAGTGATGAGCGGAACCAACTTCTTGGCCTCGTTCTTGCGCTTGTAGCTCAACACATAATATAATATACCGAGAACAATTGCGCCAATGATGAAGGCCGACCAGCCGTAGCCGTAGAACGGAACACCCAACAAACCGAATGCAACGATGAAGGAAATGTTTTCTCTTTTCTCGCTTTTCTGCGAGTAGCTCTCGTAGATGGCCCAAATAACGGCACCTACCAAAAGCACGATATACACCACTTCGCCCGTGTTGAACGGCATTCCAAGTGTGTTAACAAAGAACAACTCGAACCATCCGCCAACGGTAATGATGCCCGGAACAACGCCGTAAAGCACGGCTGCAACGAGAACGAAGGCCACAAGAAGGGCAAGGAGCGAACCTTTAACCTCGATGTTGGGGAACTTGCGGTAAACAAACACCAACACAATGGCAGGTATGCAAAGCAAGTTAAGCAAGTGAACGCCGATGCTAAGCCCTGTCATGTACATGATAAGTACAAGCCATCTGTCGCTATGAGGTTCGTCTGCATGGTCTTCCCATTTCAGAATAAGCCAAAACACGATGGCTGTGAAAGCCGAAGAATAGGCATAAACCTCGCCTTCTACGGCACTAAACCAAAACGTGTCGCTGAAAGTGTAAATCAACGCGCCAACCAATCCCGAACCTTCTATGGCGATAAGCTTGCTCAACGTCATGCTACCCCAATCCTTAACGATAAGCTTTCGCGTAAGGTGGGTGATGGTCCAAAACAAGAATAGGATGGTTGTGGCACTCAACAAAGCACTCATGATGTTCACCATCTTAGCCACTTGCGTTACATCGCTGGCAAATTGTGAGAACAAATTGGCTGTGAGCATGAAGAAAGGCGCCCCTGGTGGGTGTCCGATTTCCAATTTGTAGCCTGTGGTTATAAACTCAGGACAGTCCCAAAAGCTTGCAGTGGGTTCGATTGTAGAACAATATACGAAGGCAGCAATAAAAAAGGCGAGCCACCCTAGCACGTTGTCCACTAACTTGTACTGTTTCATGAAATGGTATAATAAAAGTTTTTATTTCGAAATATGGGTGCAAAGATAGCGCAAATCGCGATAAGTACAAAATAATTGGCCTATGTTTCACATCATTATAGGCAAAAAAGAATTGGTTTTGAACTTTTGTTTGTGTACCCACTTTGTGATTAACTAATCAGTACAAAGCCATTTGTAGTGATGCTACAAGCATCTTGTACCGGCAGTACAAGCGGCTGTACTGATGCTAGTTTGTGGTATATGCCGACTCGCCCATAAGACAATATGAGTCCAAAACGAATATCTAAGCTTTCGGCATGCGGATAGCTCAAATAAAAAGCCAAACGTTTTTAGTGATTTAATGGAACATCTTGCCCACGTATAATCTAAGTAAAACAAAATGGGGGAGCATCGCGGCAGCAGTCTTTTCTTAGCTCTATCTGGGTGTTATGTGCAATAAACAATCGCGTTTTCATTCACGAATATTGCACATAGCTCCATTTCGTTTCCTGTTTCTACTCGTGATGATAAGGTTCTCCTTTAAGAATTGTGCAGGCGCGATAGAGCTGCTCGGTGAAGATTAGGCGCACCATTTGGTGCGAAAACGTCATTTTTGAAAGGCTTATCTTCTCGTTCGCGCGGCCATAAACCGAATCGCTAAAACCATAAGGGCCGCCAATGGCAAACACCAAGCGGCGCGCAACGTGCTGTTTGCGCTCCAACCATTGGGCAAACTCAATGCTGCGCAACTCCTTACCATGCTCATCAAGCAACACCAAATGGTCGTCTGGCTGCAACTTCTTCAATATCAGTTCGCCTTCAGCCACTTTTTGCTGATTGGCCGAGATGTTTTTGGTGTTTTTAAGTTCGGGAACAACGTTGATGTTAAATGGCATATAGTGGCCTATGCGCTTGGCATAGTCGGCAATACCGGCCACAAACACACTGTTAACCGTTTTTCCAACGAGCAAAAGTTCCACTTTCATGGCTACGCGGCTTTCTTCTCTTGCACAAGGTTGTAGGCATGTTTGCGTTTAGGATTCATGGGAAACCAGCCGCGCTCTACACGCTTTTTCTGTTCGAATAGTTCGCCAATAGACCAAAGAAAGGATGCGCCAATTACGCCAAGTATCGAAGAAACGATAACATTAGCTACCATGAGGGCCACTAGGATGGTGACAATGCCCAAGATAAGAAACAACCACCATTGGCGAGTCCCCCAGTAATATTCTACCTTAATGACGATGGGATGGAATATGCCAATGATAAAAAAAGTGCTTACAGCTATGATAATGCCTGTGAAATAAAGTTCCATGATGTTCTATACGGATGTTGTTTTTAAATTATTGTTTCGCTAAATGTATTTGCAAATGTACCTAAAATATGCGTACATCCCAAAGAAATGTCGCCGTTACTTTGTTTTTTCCTTATTTTAAAGGATGAAAATATGCGGCCGAAAGTATTTTTTTATTATCTTTGCCATGCAGATAATGATAACGTTGTCGGCCTTGATTGGGAACATAAATTTAATATACTAATATATAGATTATGGAGAATAACGCTCAACTGATAGCTCAATGCGAGGCAAAGGCCAAGCAATGGCTAGCTTCCGAGTTTGACGAACAAACGCGGAACGAAGTGAAAGGACTGATGGAAAATGCAGATAAGACTGGTCTTATCGATGCCTTCTACAAAGATTTGGAGTTTGGAACGGGCGGTTTGCGCGGTATCATGGGCGCAGGCAGCAACCGAATGAACATCTACACCGTGGGCATGGCTACACAGGGATTGGCCAATTACTTGAAAAAGAACTTTGCAAACCTGCCGCAGATAAAGGTTGCCGTTTGCCACGACTGCCGAAACAACAGCCGCTTGTTTGCCGAGACGGTTGCAAACATATTCTCTGCCAATGGCATCAAAGTGTATTTGTTCGACGATATGCGCCCAACGCCAGAGTGTTCGTTTGCCATCAGGCACTTCGGATGTCAAAGTGGTGTGAACATTACGGCTAGCCACAATCCCAGAGAGTATAACGGCTACAAGGCTTATTGGGAAGATGGCGCACAAGTACTGGCTCCGCACGATAAAGGAATTATCGATGAGGTGAACAAGGTGAAGGTGGCCGACGTGAAGTTTGAGGGTAATCCGCAATTGAAAGAAATTATTGGCGAAGAGGTTGACAAGATTTACCTCGACATGGTGAAAACCATTAGCA
>CAUPVH010000322.1:0-3302 GCA_963514635.1 uncultured Prevotella sp.
GTTGGCCTTTGAAAATCACGAGGTAAAGAAACGCTATGTGGCGGTGCTAGACGGCTTGTTGCCGCCCGAAAAGCAGCGGGGCGAAATATCACTGCCCTTGAAAAGCAACTACTTAGACCGTCCGCGGCAGATGGTAGACTGGCTAAATGGCAAGTCTGCTGTTACGCGATACGAGGTGATTGGGCACGAAATGGGGCGCACTCTCGTGGCCCTTTATCCGCTAACAGGCCGCACGCATCAACTCCGCGTACACTGCGCGCACCCCGATGGCCTAAACTTGCCCATCCTAGGCGACCCACTTTACGGGCGAAAGGCCGACCGCCTGTACCTGCATGCCGAAGTAATTGAGGTTGAAAAGCTAGGATTGAGGGTGGAAGATGATAAGTGGTTTCATGCCCAACGCCTCTCCAAGGGGAGAGGGGAGTGATATGCTTTGTGAATTATCAACGATTGCCGCCCACTCTGCAACAAAGCATGCGGCTTAACTCCTTAACTCCATAAAGAAAATATGAAAGAAGAAAAGAGAAACCTTGCGCCGAACGAAAAGACGCGCGAAGAAGGCAACGAAATGGCTTGGCAGGTGCTGGGCCGCGAGTATCTGATACGTAAACAATGGCTAACGGCACGTTGCGATAAGGTGTGTTTGCCCACGGGCGCGGTGGTAGACGAGTATTATGTGCTTGAATATCCCGAATGGGTGAACACCGTGGCCATTACTCGCGAGGGCGACTTTGTGCTTGTTCGCCAATACCGCCACGCTTTGGGCGTAACAGCGATGGAGATTTGCGCAGGCGTGATGGAACAAGGCGAAGAACCGATGCAGGCCGCACAGCGCGAACTGCTGGAAGAAACGGGATATGGTAACGGTACATGGCGACCGTTGATGACTATTGCACCCAATCCGGGTACAATGACTAACCGTTGCCATTGCTTTCTGGCCACAGATGTGGAGAAAGTGTCGGGGCAACATCTAGACGACACGGAAGATATTCAAGTACATGTTGTTAGTCGCGACGAGATGTTACGCATGCTCAAAAACAATGATCTTTACCAGGCCATGATGTACGCCCCATTGTGGAAATACTTTGCCTTAGAAGACGAACTGAAAGGCTAACGGATGAGTTAACAAGGGATTGGTCTAGAAAGTTTGTGGGGGTATTTGTCTAGTTTGCCTAGTTGTTCAAGTTTTCCTGGCACTTCCAGTAAAACTAGGTTTAAACTAGTTAACTAGTTAATGGGGTAAGAAGTCTATATGCGCGGCCATCTTTTCACCCTTTCACCTCTTCACCTTTTAAAAGTCGCGGCCATCTTTTCACCCTTTCACCTTTTCACCTTTAAAAGGCGCAGCCATCTTTTCACCCTTTCACCTTTTCACTTTTTCACCTTTAAAAGCTTTTTCGCTTTTCCCCATCATCCCAAGAAAAACATCCCCATTACTTGCACGATTATCACGCGCAGAAACATGCCGAGGGGATAAACGGTGGCGTAAGTAACGGCAGGTGTGTCGCCTTCGAGCGTTTCGCTAGCGTAAGTAAGTGCCATTGGGTTGGCCATCGAACCGCAAAGGATGCCGCAAATAGAGCCGAAGTCGAGTCGCTTAGTGCGCAAGGCGATATAGCCCACCAGCAGAACGGGTACAACCGTGAGCACGAAACCAAGCCCCACCCATAGCAATCCCTCAGGGCGTATCACCGTTTTAAAGAAGTCTTGACCGGCATCCAAGCCCAGACAGGCCAGATAGAGCGACAAACCCAACTGACGGAGCATGAGCGATGCACTGCGCGTTGTGTACGAAACAAGGCGGAAACGTGGGCCAATGCTACCCACAAGTATGCCCATCACGATGGGGCCGCCTGCCAATCCCATGCGTACGGGGGCACTCATGCCGGGCAACATGATGGGGATGGTGCCCAGGGCAAGACCCAAAAGCATGCCCAGGAAGATGGCACCGAGGTTGGGTTCGTTAAGCGTTTGTACGGCGTTGCCAAGATAATGCTCCACGTTTTCAAGCGCATCGTGTTCGCCAACCACTGTAACGCGGTCGCCATATTGCAAGCGCAGGTCGTTTGTGCCGAGAAGTTTGGTGTCGCCACGCGTAACACGACTGACGTTCACCCCATAGGTGTTGCGCAGTTGCAGCGAACCAAGCTTTTTACCATTGAGCATCGGACGGGTGATAACCACCACCTTCGACTCCACTTTCTTGTCGATGTGGTTCCAGTCTATCTTGTCTTTGTTCCAGTCTTTGTCCACTTTCTTCCCCAACAACAGCTCCATTCCGCCCACTTCATCGTCGGTTGTAACCACAAGAACGTTGTCTCCTAGTTTCAGTTTTGTGGTAGAAACGGGTACGATAACCTGCTCGTTGCGCCATATTCTTGATACGATAAAGCGGATATGTGCCATTTGTGAAATCTCGGCCAGCGTTTTTCCGTGGATAGCTTGGTTCACAATTTCGTATTGTGCCACGTAAGTATGGTCTTCGTCTTGTGGCGAACGCGGCACCAAGTCTTCGGGTTTAACGAAGAATTTGCGGAGGAATATCATGGCAAAGATAACACCCAGAACCCCCAAGGGATAGGCCACGGCACAGCCAAGCGCGGCACTACGCGTGGAGAACCCGAAGTTTTCGAGTGCCTGCTGTGCGGCTCCAAGGGCTGGTGTGTTGGTAACGGCACCCGAAAGTATGCCCACCATCGTTTGCAGTGGCACGTTGGTTACTTCCGAAAGCACCAATGCGAGGATGGTTCCCACGGCTATAACGGCAAATCCCCAAAGGTTTAGCGAGATGCCTTCTTGGCGTAACGACCCGAAGAAGTTGGGGCCGACGTGCAATCCGAGTGTGTAAACGAAGAGAACCAAACCAAAAGTTTGGGCATATTCTAGCACTTTGGGGTCTATTTCTAAGCCCCAATGACCGGCAATGATACCAATAAAGAAGACGAAAGCCACGCCAAGCGAAATGCCCTTGACGCGCATCTTACCCAGAATTAGGCCTACATAGCATATCAGCGACAGCACAACAACGGTCTGAATGGCCGAATGCACGGTGAATAGGCCGTTAATCCAATCCATGCTTATATTTATTTTGATATTCCTTGCAAAGGTAGTGCAAAGGTGGGGATTGGCAAAATGTTGGGAGAAATAAAATACAGGCTCGCCTCTAATTCTGTTTCAAAGGGGAAGAACAGGATGATACAATGCATTTTGCAGTCAAAACGCATTGCAATATGCAGTCAAAACGCAGTGTAATATGCAGTCAAAACGCAGTGTAATATGCAGCAAAACACAAGACATATGAC
>CAUPVH010000323.1:0-3292 GCA_963514635.1 uncultured Prevotella sp.
TCATGCTATTGATGAGCGTTGTTTCGGCCACGCCCAGCCGTTGTGCACAATCGTGTAAGTAAGTGTCGCGCAAAATTTGGTTGGGAATAACCGAAACGCTCTGCACAATAGACGAGATAGCCTCCGAACGGCGAGCAGGATCGGTTACGCCATCGAGCAAAACCCGCGTCTTAAACTGTATGAAGTCGGTCTGATTGTCGGCAATATACTTCCTAAACTCCTCGGCATTGTGCTTTCTGGCAAAGCTGTCTGGGTCGTCGCCATCGGGGAAAAGCAACACTTTTACGTTCATTCCCTCGGCCAACAGCATGTCCGTTCCACGCAAGGCAGCATGTATGCCCGCCGCATCGCCATCGTAAAGCAGCACAATGTTCGAGGTAAAGCGGTGTAAGGTGTGTATCTGATGTATGCTAAGGGCCGTACCAGAGTTAGCCACCACATTCTCAACGCCACACTGGTGCATCGAAACAACATCGGTATAGCCCTCCACCATGTACACGCAATCTTCTTTGGCAATGGCTTTCTTGCCCTGAAAAATGCCATATAGTTCGTGGTCCTTATGGTAAATGTCCGAGTCGGGCGAGTTAACGTACTTCTGTTGTACGCCTTTTGTGCGCGAATCGAGCAGTCTTCCGCCAAAGCCAACCACCTTTCCGCTAACGCCAAACCACGGAAAAATAACACGCCCGGCAAAGCGATCGACATACCGTCCGTCGTCGGTACGATAGCAAAGCCCCGTCTTTACCAAGAATTCCACGTTATATCCCTTGTCTTTTGCCGTGCGCGCCAATAGCTCTCTGTCGTTAAGGTCGAACCCCAAGCGAAACTTTCGCACGATGTCGTCTCTAAAACCACGGCTCCTGAAATACTGCATGCCGATGGCAAGCCCGTCTACATTATTGTGTAACGTTTCTTCAAAGTGTTTCGCGGCCCACTCGTTAACGATGAACATGCTCTCGCGTTCGTTCTGTTCACGCCGTTCGTCGTCGCTCAGTTCGCGTTCCTTTATCTCGATATGGTACTTCTTGGCCAGCCACCGCAATGCCTCTGGATAGGTCATTTGCTCGTGTTCCATGATAAAGCTCACGGGGGTGCCACCCTTTCCACAACCAAAGCAATGGCAAATGCCACGCGCAGGCGACACCATAAACGACGGCGTGCGCTCGTTATGAAACGGACACAACCCCTTATAATTCGCCCCAGCCTTGCGCAGGGTTACGAACTCGGAAACCACATCCACGATGTTGGCCGCCTCTTGTATCTTCTCTATGGTTGCTCTGTCTATCATGTCTCTGTTAAATCTGGCTGCAAACGGCTTCAATCGAAACCGCCTTAACCAACTGCGAAGTTATAAAAAAAGATTGAAACGGGCAAGGGCGTGGGGTTAAAGTGATGGCGGTAAAGAGCCAACATGTGGATAAACGAGGTGCAATACAAACCTATTTACACGAAAACAGGGTGAGGAACATTCCTCACCCTGCCTTATTCTGATGCCGTGCAAAAGATATTACGGACGTTATTACCAACGACCTACAAACTCTACCTTTTGTCTTAGCTTGTCTATTTCTCCTTGAAGCTTTTCTATTTTCTTTTGTATGTTTTCAACCTTTTTTTCTTCCTTAGCCACTTTCTTGTTCATCTTATTGGCTTCCTTCAAGATCTTAACCCTATCTTTCGCAGCCTTAGCACTAGCTTCGGGGTTACGTGTACTTAACCCTGTAACCACAGAATTGTTGGCTTCAGCATTAACTGCAGACGCTTTTCTCTTCACCTCTGCCAAGTGAACAACTGCCTTTTCGTATTCCAATTGGGTATTTGTAAGTTTCGTTTGCAACTTCAAAGCTTTCTGTTGGGCTTTCAATTCCCTAAATTCTTGACTACTTGCGCAGCCTGTTATCCCAATAGAAAGCATCATGATAGACGCTAGTATAAATCTCTTCATTGCTAAAACTGATTTTCTAAATTAATATTCTTTTCTCTAATTATATTGCAAAGATAGCATAAAAGCAAATACTTTGCAATAGTTTCATACAAAAAACAAGGCGTTTAGCAATTTTTATTGATTTATCGCAAGCAAAAAGAGATTTTACAGGCGCAAAAGACGACAAGTTGATAGGCTAATAAGTTGACAAGTTTACGAGCCGACAAGTTGACAAGATGGCCAGTTTCTTAGTTTTACTAGTTCTATTAGCTTCCCTAGATCTACTAGTTTTACTAGTTTCCTAGCCTCACTAGCAACCGCGCAAACAAGTGTGCACAGCCCACCAATAGGGGGTTGTGGGGGTTTATTCCACAGGAACAAGCCCCTTGATATAACTACACAAAATGCCGATACCCTTTTCATTTTCGCCGCCTTGCGGTATAATCAGGTCGGCATAACGTTTGGTGGGCTCGATAAACTGCTCGTGCATGGGTTTGAGTACCTCCAAATAACGTTCCACCACCATCGAAACCGTTCGGCCACGGTCGATGGTGTCGCGCTGAATATTACGTATCAACCGCTCGTCGGGGTCGGCATCAACAAATACTTTCAAGTCCATGATGTCGCGTAGGCGTTTGTTCAGCAAGGTCATGATGCCCTCGATGATGATAACGGGCTTAGGTTCAACGTGCACCGTTTCCTTTAAGCGGTTACAAAGCAGGTACGAATATGTGGGCTGTTCGATGGCTACCCCACTGCGAAGGTCATGAACATGCTTAGTTAGCAGTTTCCAATCGAAAGCGTCGGGGTGGTCGAAGTTAATCGCATGCCGTTCTTCTTCGGTCATGTCCGACGTGTCGTTGTAATACGAATCGAGTGGAACCACCGCCACATAATGGGGTGGCAACGCCTCTGCTATTTTCTTCACCACCGTTGTTTTGCCCGAACCTGTTCCGCCAGCAATACCTATTATCGTTGTCTTTTGCATCGTGTTATACTTTTATTGTGTGGATATTGTTGTCCTGTTTACAATTTACTTCACATCTATAAGCCCATTACTACAAGGTTTCTTCAAACATCGCCTTGTACCACTCGGTTTTCTTCTCCACTTTAAGCGGATAGGCACGCGAAGAACTGGGCATGCGGTAGAGCCGCATTTCGCGACCGTCGGGTTGAAAGACAAACGGCACAAACGCCCCTACCTTGGGCTGTTCGGCAATGCCGAAGTGCGCCCTGAGCACATCGGCAGCCAATTGTCCCGTCACCACTACATTCTTACAAGCGGGCACTTGCAGCAAAAGCTCGTCAAGGTTGGTGGGTTCTACCACTTCAAGGTCTTTGTCGGCGGCTGGCCCCGTGCTGCGGATTACG
>CAUPVH010000324.1:0-3266 GCA_963514635.1 uncultured Prevotella sp.
GTAGTAAGCCTTACCTTTTTATACCCCCAATTGCTTCTTTGTGCTGCCAAGCATACGCTTTTCACTATCTTTCTTCACTACAAGGCGGCGCTAGACATTTATGTCTGACGAGCAGGACATCGCCCGCGGTTTGTTATCCAAAAACCTTTGTTCTCCCTTTGGAGACATACCCGCATCACATTTGCCACACCGCAAAGCAAACGACACGGGCTAGATAGACATAGTAAAGCACAGAACCAAAGGCGCAAGGCCGTGGTTCTGTGCTTTTTCATACTATTTCTTATTACTTGTTAAGTAACGATTCGAGGTCTTTTGTGCGTTGGTCGGCAGCGCCATAGTTAACATAATAGCACTGGTACAGCGGATAGCTCCAATTGGCTTTCTCGCGATTGGGATCCAATTCCTTGGCTTTCTCCAAATAGCCCATCGACTCTTTGTAGAGAACTTTTTGTGCAGGCACGTCGTTATTGATGGCGGCAGCCTTCGAGTTGATGCAGAAACCGAGGTAGGTAAGCACGATAACGTTCTTGTCGTCTAAGGCAATAGCCTTCTTAAACGAAGCGATGGCATCGTCCCATTGGCTGGCGTTCATCTCTGCCTGACCTTTCAACGTCCATGCCATAGCGCTGTTGGGGTCGGCTGCCAAACGACTGTCGATGAGTTTCTTCATGTCGTCCTTCATGTTCAAGTTGGTGTACATGTTGGCCAATGTACCCATAATCATGTCGTTAGAGGGGTCTTTGGCATAGTATTCTTTCAGCTTGTTGACATAACCCAGCGAGTCTTCCTTGGTTTTGAGCTGCTGTTGGGCGATGTAGAACTTCAAACCCAGCGCGTCTTTATAGTCGTCCTTATTGTCGCCCGCATACTTCAAGGCTACATCCAGATACTTATCGGCAGTTGCATAGTCCTTGTCTTGGATGGCATAACGTGCAGCAAAGCCAGCTACCTGCCCCACATACTGGTCGGGTTGCTTGTTAGACATGTCGGCAAATAGGGGCGTATCGGCCGTAGCAGTGTACAATCCCCAGAACTTCAACACGCCTGCATTGTTGTTTTTCTGTGCAGCCTCTTGTCCGGCGTTAACCAAATAAACGCGCAAGTTGTACAGGCGATTTTGGTTAGAGCTGTGGAACTTGGGCTTTACCTTACCCTTTTCGTTGGGCATTTGGTCGTACTTTTCGCACTCAATGGCATTGGTCAGCGCATCGGCAAGGGCGTTGTAAAAGCCCAGCGTGTCGTAAGCCTCGACCTTTCCTTGCTTAAACTGCTCGGCCATTTGGTTGGCGGTGATAACGCTCTGCTCCTTGTTTATCTTCTCAAACGAAAGATCAACAAGCTTGTTGTAGGCCTTTGCCTTATCGGCATTGCTCATGCCAGAAAGGTTGGCCTTTACCAACGCGTGCGCATCGGCATAGTTTTTGGCCTTCAACACCTCCTTAACGGCATCTTGGGCGAACGCCACAGACGATGCAGCAAGCATCAGGGCGAACATCATAACTTTTCTCATAACTGTAATTTTTTAAGATTTAACGATAGTCTATCTCTATTGTGGCGAGGCGCAATGAGTGTTTTCAACTCCCCATCAGCCCTTGCCAAGACTGCCATATGGCAAGCCTTTTGGCGCATTGGTGCGGTATCTGCTGTATGAGAACAACAAACCGAACCGCACCGAGCAGCCGTCTCTAAGCCTTATTCTGTGGCGTCGGCCTCCGCTTCAGCCCCTCCGTTGGCATCGTTGCCTTGGATTTGTGCATCGTTGTTGGCGTTTGCCTCACCTTGTTCAGCCGTGTCCATCGCCTCGTTGTTGGGATGTTCCTCATCATTTTCGTTCAAGTCGTCCTCCTTATCGGATGTCTTTACCTTGCAAACGCTGGCAATAACATCGTTCTTCTTGCTCAGGTTGATGAGTCGAACACCCTGTGTGGCACGTCCCATAACACGGAAATTGGCCACAGCAAGCCTAATGGCGATACCACTCTTGTTGATAATCATAAGGTCGTTATCGTCGGTAACGTTCTTAATAGCCACCAACTTGCCCGTCTTATCAGTGATGTTGAGGGTCTTCACACCCTTTCCGCCACGGTTGGTTTGTCGGTAGTCAGATACAAGCGAACGCTTTCCATAACCCGTTTCGCTCACAACCATCACCGTTTCGGTTTCTGGATTGTTCACCACAATCATGCCAACAACGGCATCGTCGCCGCCATCCAGACGCATACCGCGTACACCTGTGGCCGTTCTTCCCATGGTTCGAACGGTGTTTTCGTCGAAGTACACGGCACGACCATTGCGGTTTGCCATAATCAGCTGGTTCTTTCCGTTGGTCAGGCGTACGTCTACCACCTCGTCGCCTTCGGCAATGGTGATGGCGTTTACGCCGTTAGTGCGCGGACGCGAGTAAGCTTCAAGACTTGTTTTCTTCACCGTACCATTCTTCGTAGCGAACACGATGAAGTGGTTCTTGATGAAATCGGCATCGTTGAGCCCCTTAACGCGGAGGAAAGCGTTAACAGAATCGTCGGCATCTATGTTCAACAAGTTCTGTATGGCACGCCCCTTTGAAGTCTTATCCCCTTCGGGTATCTCATAGCACTTCAACCAATGGCAGCGTCCTTTCTTGGTAAAGAAGAGCATCGTTTGGTGCATCGTGGCCGGATAGATGTACTCCGTAAAGTCTTTATCGCGCGTGTTGGCCCCTTTGCTGCCCACACCGCCTCGCGCTTGCTCGTGAAACTCGGAGAGCGGCGTGCGCTTGATGTAACCCAAATGGCTAACGGTGATAACCACGGGGTCGTTGGGATAGAAGTCTTCTGCATTGAACTCGTGTTCGTCGGGGATGATTTCGGTGCGCCTTTCGTCGCCAAACTTCTCCTTAACCTCCTCCAATTCGGCCTTCATCACACGCTTACACTCTTCGGGATCGTCCAAAATAAGCTGCAATCTGGCAATAAGTTCTTCCAATTCTTGATATTCTGCGTGCAATTGTTCGATACGCAAGCCCGTAAGTTGCGACAAGCGCATGTCTACGATGGCTTTGCTTTGCAGCTCATCTAGTTCGAAACGTTTCTCCAAATTGCGCTGTGCCTCCGACGGAGTTTTGCTATTGCGAATGATTTGCACCACTTCGTCGATGTTGTCGCAGGCAATGATGAGTCCTTCCAGGATGTGGGCGCGTTCTTGCGCTTTCTTCAAATCGAACTTAGTGCGGCGAATGGTAACGTCGTGACGATGTTCCCCAAAGTATTTCACGCACTCTTTGAGCG
>CAUPVH010000325.1:0-3258 GCA_963514635.1 uncultured Prevotella sp.
TATAGGCGTAACCTTCTGCGCCGTATGGCGTGAGCGAGCCGTTTTCGTATCCGCGTAAGCCGATGGTTTCTTCAGCATAGCCCGTTGAATAGCCACTCATACCGTCGCCACCCATATAGTAAGTTTCGAAAGGCGACTTCTTATAGCTGTTGTAAGAGCCCAATAGACCGAACTCAATGCGCGACATCAGCACGAAACACTTTTGTCCGCCCGAAAGAGCCGTGTAGGTTTTCGACTTAAACTTCCACTTGTGGTACTCCACCCAGCGGTATTTCTCCTGCTGTTCCTTTGCGAATGTGGGCGATTTTGGGTCGTTGGCCAAGTTGCGATAGTCTTTGCCGTCCCACTTAGACCAAGGCGGAGTTACGCTAACCGATGCCATGAACTCCGAACCCTTGCGGGGGAACATGGGGTTGTCGGTAGAACTGCGGCTAAGAGTAAGCCCCAGGTTGATGTTATTGGCGTTACCGTTGTTCATAATGAAGTAGCGCCAATTCTTCAACATGTATCGTGTGTACGAAAGGTCCATCGACAGTACGAAGTAATCGTCGGGCCAACGCAACCTCTTGCCCCATCCTACAGATGCACCAAGCATCTGTATGTATTGGTTGGGGTCGTAATAGTTCTCGTAATTGTTATGATAACTGCGTCCGTAGCCGTTAAGCGAGTTGTAATAGGCGTAACGGGCGTTGTTGTTATAATAGTTGCTGTTCACGCCAGTTTGCTTAGAGTAGAACACGCTGACGTTGAATTGCAACGGACGTTTGCCTCCAAGCCAAGCCGTTGAGTAGCTGGCGTTGTACGATTGGTAATACTTACCATTGGTTTGTGCGCCCAACGATAGTGTCTCGCCATCGCCAATGGGCAGCAGTCCGCGACGCTCCTTATTCTTGCCAAAGAGGTTGCGCATGGAGAAGTTGTTGAGCTTGAGGCCGATTTTACCGATAACGCCCGTCTGTCCCCAACCTAGTGAGAACTCAATTTGGTCGTTACTCTTCTGCTCCAAGTTCCAGTTGATGTCCACCGTTCCGTCTTCGTAGTTGGGACGAACGTCGGGATTAACCTTCTCCGCGTCAAAGTGCCCCATTGTTGCTAATTCTCGAGCCGAACGTTGCAGCGACTCTTTGGAGAAGAGATCGCCCGGTTTTGTGCGCAATTCGCGGCGTACAACGTTCTCGTAAAGGCGGTCGTTACCATTGATACGCACCTTATTAAGGTGTGCCTGTTGGCCTTCAACGATACGCATTTCAAGATCGATAGAATCGCCAACGATGTTCACTTCGGTGGGTTGCAGGTTATAAAACAAGTAGCCGTGGTTCCAATACTGGTTCCCAACCGCGTCTTCGTCTTCCGTCAAGCGCTTGTTCAGCAGCTTTTGGTCGTACACGTCGCCCTTCTTCATGCCCAGAAGCGCGTTCAGATAGTCGGTTGAATAGACTGTGTTTCCCACCCAAGTGATGTTTCGCAGGTAGTATTTCTTACCCTCGTCCACCTTTATATGTATGTTCACATGTTTCTCGTCGGCGTTCCATACGGTGTCTTCCAAGATGGTTGCATCGCGAAAGCCCAGCTCGTTATACTTCTCGATAAGTTTCTTTTTGTCGGCAGCCCAGCGTTCGGGGGTAAACTTCTTAGCCTTGAACAAGGTTGAAAGTTTACCTGCCTCGTGGGTCTTGGCGAATGCGCCCTTGCGCAAAAAGCCGCCCTTAATCTTTCTGCTAGGCAGTTGTGCGTTACCTTCGATAATGATGTCTCGCACCTTCATCTTTTCTTTCTTGTCGATGATTACGTCGAGTATCACCTGGTTCTTGTTCGACACGTCGTCGCGTTGGCGAACCTCGATGTCGGCGTTCTTAAATCCTTTATCGTCGAAATAGCGTTTAGCCAAAATCTTGGCGCGGTCTATCATGTTGGGTGTAATCTGCGCACCTTTTAGCAGTCCCAGCTTGTTTTCCATGTCTTCGCGTTCCGACTTCTTCAATCCAACGTAGTTGATAACCGAAACACGTGGGCGCATGGCAAGGCTTACGTGCAGGTAAATCTTGTCGCCAACAATCGAGTCGGCCGAAATCTTCACGTCAGAGAACAGCCCGTGCCGCCAATAACGTTTCACGGCATCGGTGATTTCGTTGCCAGGAACCATTATTTCCTGCCCCACGCTCAATCCGGATATGCCTGCCAGCATATAGTCTTCGTAGCCTTCGATACCCGAAACGTTGATGCCTCCCAGCACCAATGTCTTGGGTGTACCGGCGTATGATATGTCTGGGTAAACGATTTTGCCCTGTGCTGAGGCTTTAAGCCCGCACAAGCAGAGGGCGACAACAGGAAAAACCTTGCGTAATATCTTCATTTTTGGGTTGTTTTCTATCTTTATAAGTCAATATACTTCACGCCTGCCGTTCAGGACTCGCTTTCTACTTGCATGCCCGTTTTGCCGAATCGCCTTTGTCGGGCTTGGTAACTGGCGATGGCTTGGTGCAGGTTGGCCTCGTCGAAGTCGGGCCAATAGGTGTCGCAGAAGTACAATTCCGAGTAAGCAATCTGCCAGAGCATGTAGTTAGAGATGCGCAACTCTCCACCTGTGCGTATCAATAGTTCGGGGTCGGGCATGAAAGCCGTTTCCAATCGTTCGTTCATCAGCTCTTCGGTGATGTCTTCGGGCTGCAATGTTCCTGCTTTCACGTCGCGCGCGATGCTTTGTGCGGCGCGCGTCAGTTCCCATCTCGACGAGTAGCTTAGTGCCACCACCATAGTCATTGCGGTGTTTTGTGCAGTGTGTTCCATGGTTTCTTGCAGTTTGTCTTGCACCGATTGGGGCAGGCGTTGTATGTCGCCCACCACTTGGAAACGCACGTTGTTCTTCATGAAGATTTCGTCTTCTAGCGAAGAGAGCACCAAACCCATCAGCGCGGCAATTTCCGTTTCGGGCCTACTCCAATTCTCTGTGGAGAAAGTGTAGAGCGTTAGGAACTTCACCCCTAGGCGCACACACTCCGAAGTGATACGTCTCACAGTGTCCACTCCGGCCTGATGTCCGTAGCTTCTTTCTTTTCCGCGTTCCTTTGCCCATCGTCCGTTGCCGTCCATAATGATGGCAATGTGTCGGGGTATGCGTTTGATGTCTAGTTCTTGTTCCATTAATCGTCTTTGTTACAGGTTCTGCATTTGGGCATGAAACTATATGTGAGCGACAGCGAGAGGGCCGAATAGCCGTCTTTGTTTTTGAACATGCCCACGCTGCCCACCGTATAGGGG
>CAUPVH010000326.1:0-3249 GCA_963514635.1 uncultured Prevotella sp.
TTTAGCACCAAAATGGCTTGCGTTTAGCACCAAAATGCACTGCGTTTAGCACCAAAACGCACTGCGTTTTGCACCAAAATGCACTGAATTGACCAGCAAATAGCCCCAAATGTGGTGCCAATTATGGTTTTATGCAATCTGCATTTATTATGCCAACACTTTCAACTCACCCCTTTTTGCATCATAATCAACCTTCGCGAGAATTGAAAATTTGCGGTCAGATGAGCAACTGGTGGCAAAAGACTCACTCATAATGTTAAAATCTATACTAAAAAGATTACAATGCTTCACGGGAGTATAACTTAACAAGTTGACGAGAGTACGAGTTGACCAGTTAGCGAATTAACAAGTTAATAGGCGCAGCCATTTTTCACCTTTTCACTTTTTCACCCTTTCACCTTTAAACGGCGCAGCCATTTTTTCACCCTTTCATTTTTTCACCCTTCCATCTTTTCACCCTTTCACCATTAAAAGGCGTAGCCATCTTTTCACCTTTTCACTTTTTCACCCTTTCACTTTTTCACCCTTTCACCTTTAAAACACCCTTTCACCTTTAAAAGGCGCAGCCATTTTTTCCCCTTTTCACTTTTTCACCCTTTCACTTTTTCACCTTTTCACCTTTAATTTCAGCGTTTTCTCATTGTTTTTCGCTAACTTTGCCATTAATGAAAATGCGGCATGTAATCATTGTTTGCGGTATGTGCATTGGCGTTTCGGCCCAAAGCAAGACTTGGACAGCAACAGATACCCTGTTGCTGAACCGCATTTATCGCTACGCCGACAGTTGTTACGCACGCCCCATCGACACCACCTACTATTCGTACACACGTTATACCATCGACATTCGCCGTAAAAACATCTTGCTGATGGCCGTGCCAAACCTGTTCGATTTGGCTCGAAGTGGCAAACGACACTTTATGGGCGAGAGCATAAGGCGGCATGCGTATAACGGAAATGGTGGACATAACACGCAAACATTGGTTTCGTACACCACACTTCCTCACAGCGAAAACATCCTTCCGCCTGCCATCAAGTATCTTTCGCCAAAGCTTTACGACGTTACCTTGGTAGACAAGTTTCTCCTGTCGCCCTTCAATAGGCACAACAAGATGTTTTACCAATTAAGGTTTTTGTCGCAAACAGACAGTCTTGTGTTGCTAAGTTTCAAACCCAAGGTAGACAATACGCAGTTGGTTAAGGGCAATGCCATCATAGATAGGCGCACGGGTAGGGTGGTAACCTGCCATGCCGAAGGCGAATACGACATGTTGCGCTTTGAGTTAGACACCGACACGGGCGACAAAGAACACGATAAACTTGCGGTGAAAAGCTGTATCTTGCGCACCACCTTTAAGTTTATGGGCAACCAAATGGCGGCTACTTACCGCGTTAACTACGACCTTTCGCCCATAGACAGCGCGAAAGTGTACCCCAACAAGCCTGCATTCACCATCAATTTGCTACGCAAAGATAGCCTTACACGCATTGAAAGAGAAATATTTCAGCCCGTATTTTTGGCTGATATACGCCAAGACATGGTGAGAACACAACCCGATAGGCCACGTGGCATGTTCTGGCGCAAGCTTGGCGACTACTTGGTAGACCGCATTGGTAGCGACTTTGGTAAGTCTAACCAAGGTTATTTCCGCCTAAACGCTCCCTTCGACCCCTTTTACATGGAATACTCGCCTAGTCGTGGCTTTACTTACATGAACGATTTTAGGTTGGGTTACACCTTCGGTCCGCGCACATCATTGTTCGTTCAGTGTAAGGTTGGCTATTTCTTTCGCGAGAAACGCGTTACTTTTTATGCGCCATTGGTGTTTTATTACAACCGCGAACGCAACTTTTACTCGCGATTCGAACTGAGTACAGGCAACCGCATATACAGTTCAACCATCGCCGACCGCTTGTCGGAGTCGCTATTAAACAAGTTTTTCGACAGTGGTAAGGACTTATATCAATTTACCGACCGCTATATGAAGTTCGATACCAACATCGACTTCTCCTCAAAATGGGGCTTGCGTGTTGGTTTTGTGTTTCACAAGCGCAAGCCATTAGACCCCTCGGCCTTCGAGCTTTTGTCCTTCCCTGTGGTATTTCGCTCTTTCGCTCCCTCCTTCGAGCTGTCTATTCGTCCTTGGGGATGGAAAGGACCGATATTCACCATCGACTACGAACGTAGCTTAAGCCATGCGTTTAAGTCGAACACCTCTTACGAACGTTGGGAAATAGATGGGCAATACCTTCATCGCCTGCCCCGCCTTCGCGCCTTATCCATGCGCCTTGGCACAGGGTTTTATACGCAAAAGGGACGTTCTTCTTATTTTCTAGACTACTCCAACTTCCGCGAAAACACCATTCCAGGGGGGTGGAACGATGGTTGGTCGGGCGAATTTGAATTGCTTAACGCCAGTTGGTACAACGCCTCGAACTATTATGTGCGCGGTAACTTCACATACGAAACGCCGCTATTGGCCGTGAGTTGGCTGCCCTTGGTGGGGCATTACATAGAGATGGAACGCATCTATGTAAGTGCACTGAGCGTTAAGTCCTTGCATCCATACCTTGAATGCGGCTATGGCTTTACCACAAGACTTTTTAGTGTTGGTGCATTCGTCTCAAATCGCAATTGGAAATTCGACGGCTTTGGCTTGAAATTCGGATTTGAACTGTTCAGACATTGGTAGAGAAAACATCGCAAACATTATATTCCCCAAGAAAACATATAACACCATGCATACCCCATTAACCGTTTATAAAGCAAGCGCAGGTAGCGGAAAGACGTTCACTTTGGCCGTGAACTACATCAAAATACTGCTGAACAATCCGCATAGCTACCGAAACATACTTGCCGTTACTTTTACCAACAAGGCCACCGAAGAGATGAAGTTGCGCATTTTGAGCCAACTTTATGGCATTTGGAAACTTTTGCCCAGTTCCAAAGGCTATCTAGACAAGGTGACAAGCGAGCTAGACATCACCCCAGAACATGCCTCGCAACAGGCAGGAGTGGCTTTGAGCAACCTATTACACAATTACAACTATTTTAGAGTTGAAACCATCGACACCTTTTTCCAAGCTGTTTTGCGAAACTTAGCACGTGAATTGGATCTCACCGCTAACTTGCATGTGGGCTTGAATGATAGTCAGGTGGAACAACAAGCCGTAGATAAGCTGATAGAAGAGCTTAGTCCTAACAGCAAGGTGCTGAAATGGATAATGGAATACATCCAACAGAACATCGCC
>CAUPVH010000327.1:0-3244 GCA_963514635.1 uncultured Prevotella sp.
GCGCATAATGGTGTTTGCCTAACGGTTGTTGAACTTGATGGCGAGAACTACACGGTTACAGCTATGAAAGAAACCTTGATTAAGTCGAACCTCGGACTGTTACAGGTGGGCGACAAGGTGAACATTGAACGCTCAATGAAAATGAATGGCCGACTTGATGGGCATATCGTGCAGGGACATGTGGACACGACTGCAACATGTATAGCGATGGAAGATGCGGAAGGCTCAACCTATTTTACGTTCGAATATGCTTTTAATCCCGAACAAGTGGGGCGCGGATATTTCACGGTAGACAAAGGTTCGGTTACAGTTAATGGCGTGTCGCTTACGGTGGTTAGTCCCACCGAATGCACGTTTAAGGTGGCCATCATACCTTACACGCGAGAAAACACCAACTTTTGCGACATCAAAGTTGGCTCGGTGGTGAACTTAGAGTTTGATATCTTAGGCAAATACATCGCCCGCATGCAAAGCCTTTCAAACAAATAAGCTTGTGTTTACGGCTCGCATTGAGCCGTTATCGTACATAACTTCACGATTTATGCCCGTGTTCAAGCCCTGAAACAGCTGTTGTTATTTTTTGTTTTGGGGCTTGGGCTTGGGCAATTCTTTGTAGGTTTCCCTTACAATTTCGGCTAAAACCTCGTGATCTTCAAGGTCGGCAATGTAAAAGTAGTCTTTTGCTCCTGGATATGGAGGGCGTAAATCAATGGATTTAAGTTTCTTTTTGCCAGCCTCGGTGGGCTTGATGTAAAGGCAATCATCGCACAATAGACCGAAGATTTTGCCGTTGCAATAGATACCATAGTCGCCAAACATCTTCTTAACCGTTATTTCTCCTGCCGAAGAACATTGGTCTACAACGTACTGAACAAAGTCTGTGGTACAAGCCATGTGTGGTTTTGTTTTTAGTTATTGTGAGCGATGATGCCTTATATACCAGCTGACGTGTTGACAAGTTAAAGAGAGGATGCCCCTAATTAAGAACTCAGAGTACTCCGCTTTATATTGTAGTCACTTGTCAACACGTCAATCAGAACGCTTATTCCGCTGTATTGCTCGTCAGTTTTGCCTTTCACCGTTGAAATATACCTCGCGAATAACGGGCGTGGTATAGGCATAGGGAATGAAGGCAATAGAGGGAATGGGGTGGGTGATGTAGAAGTTGGCCACCTTGCCAATGGCTATCGAACCATAATCGGCACTTAGCCCCATAGCGTATGCACCGTTGATGGTTGCCGCGTTAAAAGCCTCTTCGGGTAGCAGTCGCATCTTGATGCAAGCCAAAGACACAACAAACTTCATGTCGCCCGATGGTGTTGACCCCGGATTATAGTCGCTTGCGATGGCAGGACCAAGGCCGGCACTAATCATTTTGCGCACGGGTGCGAAGGGAATGTTAAGGAAGAATGAAGTGCCAGGCAACGCCGTAGGCGACGTTTCTGTGCCAATCATCATGGCAATGTCATCGTCGGTCATGCTCTCCAAATGGTCAACGGATAGGGCATTGTGTTTAAGTGCCACCTCTACACCGCCACTTGGTGCCAGTTCTTGTCCGTGTATCTTGCCACGCATGCCATGTTTGGCACCGGCTTGCAGTATGCGCCCCGTCTCTTCGGGCGTGAAAAAGCCCTCATCGCAGAACACATCTACAAAGTCGGCAAGCCCTTCGGCTGCCACGGCGGGTATCATTTCGTTCACCACGAGGTCTACATAAGCACTTTGTTGGCCAGCATACGCTCTGCCCACAGCATGTGCACCAAGGAAATTCGATACCACTTTAAGTGGCGAGGTTTGTTTGATACGGCGTATAACGCGGAGCATTTTCAGTTCGTCTTCGGTGTTCAGGCCATACCCGCTCTTTATTTCCACGCAGCCTGTGCCTTTGAGCATCACTTCGCGAACGCGTTTCATCGACTGTTCGAATAGTTCGTCTTCGCTCATTTCGTGCAGTTTGTCGGCACTGTTGAGTATGCCACCGCCACGTTTGGCTATTTCGGCATACGACAATCCGTTGATTTTGTCGACAAACTCACTCTCTCTGCTGCCTGCATTGACAATGTGCGTGTGGGAATCGCAGAACGATGGCATCACCGTTCCACCCTCGGCATCTACTCTTTTCACGTCGGCAGCAAGCTGTGGTAAGCTTTCCATCGAACCGAAGTCGGCTATTCTGCCATCTTTTATTAGCAGATAGGCGTTGTCTAACGTTTCGAACTGAGCCATTTCGCTACCTTGCAGGCGCAAGCGACCCTTACGGTCGATGCCGCCAAGGGTCGCTATGTTATAGATTAATGTGGTTGCCATCGCCTTTTATTTGCGTAAGAACTGGATGGACTCTTCGATGTGGGGGTACATCACCACGTCTACATCGATGAAAGGAACAACCTTGCGATAGGCCTCGTGTACCTTCATCAGTTCGGGAGAAGACACAAGCGGGCGACGGAAGTCGAGTGCTTGGGCTGCATTGAACAGCTCGATAGCCAGCACGCGCTCGGTATTGGCCACCACCTTGCGTAGCTTAATGGCTGCATTGGCACCCATACTAACAAGGTCTTCTTGGTCCTGGCACGAGGGAATGTTGTCGATAGACGACGGAACTGCGTACGACTTGTTAAGACTTACCACCGAGGCAGCTGTGTATTGGGCAATCATAAAGCCGCTGCTAAGGCCTGGTTTGGCCACAAGGAAACTAGGTAAATCGCGCAAACCCGATACCAAACGATAGATGCGGCGTTCGCTGATGTTGGCCAATTCGCTCATGGCGATGGAGAGATAGTCCATAGGCAGGGCGATTGGTTCGCCGTGGAAATTGCCGGCCGAGATAATAAGGTCTTCGTCGGGACAAACAGTGGGGTTGTCGGTAGCCGAATTTATCTCGGTGTCTATCACCGAATAGACGTAGCGCAAGGTGTCTTTCACTGTGCCATGAACTTGTGGCACGCAACGGAAAGAGTAGGGGTCTTGCACGTGTTGCTTGGGGCGCGCGATGAGTTGGCTGCCTTCGAGCAGTTGGCGGAAACGTGCAGCCGTTTCAATTTGTCCTTGATGGGGACGTACTGCGTGCACCGCGTGGGTGAAAGGCTCGATGCGACCATCGAAAGCATCGGGCGACATGGCGGCGATAACGTCGGCCCATTCGCTCAAACGCTGTGCGTTAAGCAAGGCCCAAACAGCTTGTGCGCTCATGTTCTGCGTGCCGTTGAGCAGTGCTAAACCTTCTTTCGAGCCCAATTCAATGGGC
>CAUPVH010000328.1:0-3239 GCA_963514635.1 uncultured Prevotella sp.
GGTGTGGGACGAGGTGGTGGCTCAATGCGTGGCCGATGGCCTGTATGGGGCCGAAAACTTGTCGCTTATTCCTGGCGAAGTGGGGGCTAGTGCTGTACAAAACATTGGCGCATACGGTGCGGAGGTGAAAGATTTGATAACCACTGTTGAGGCCGTAGAGGTGGGAACAGGGCGCATTGTGCACTTTACCAATGCCCAATGCGAGTATGCTTATCGCCAAAGTCGTTTTAAACGCGATTGGAAAAATCGCTTTTTCATCACCCATGTTACCTATCGGCTCTGTCGAACCTTTGTTCCGCATCTTGATTATGGCAACATTAAGGCAGCATTGGCCGAGAAAGCTATCACCGTGCCCACGCCCATTGAGTTGCGACAGGCCATCATTGACATTCGAAATGCGAAATTGCCCGACCCCAAAGTGGAGGGTAACGCAGGCAGTTTTTTTATGAATCCCATCGTGCAACGAAGTAAATTCGAGGCTTTACAGGCCCTTTATCCCGACATGCCACATTATATAATAGACGCCGAAAGGGTGAAAATACCCGCAGGTTGGATGATAGAGCAATGCGGATGGAAAGGAAAAGCGTTGGGTAGGGCAGGCGTTCATCACAAACAAGCATTGGTTTTGGTGAACAAAGGCGGTGCCGAGGGGCGCGACGTGCTTGCTCTCTGTCATCGAATACAAGGTGATGTGAAAGCCAAGTTTGGCATAGACATCTTTCCAGAAGTTAACATACAATGAAAATCACGTTATTAGGAACGGGCACTTCTAATGGTGTACCCGTGTTAGGTTGTGGTTGTGAGGTTTGCCGAAGCGACAATCCCAAAGACAAACGCATGCGTTGTGCACTGCTTGTTGAAAGCAATGAGCATCGCGTACTAGTAGATTGCGGTCCCGACATTCGCATGCAGCTGATGCCGCAAGCCTTTCGGACCATCGATGCCGTGCTACTTACCCACATACATTACGACCATGTGGGTGGTGTTGACGACCTTCGACCCTATTGTAGCTTTGGCGACATCCACCTTTATGGCAACATCAGCACCGTAAAGGGATTGAAACACAACATGCCTTATTGCTTTTCGGACGACCTTTACCCTGGCGTGCCACTGCTGAAGCTGCACGCCATCGAACCCCATCAGCCCTTAATGTTCGGCGATATTAGGGTGATGCCCTTTGAAGTGCTGCACGGGCAGATGCCCATCATGGCCTACCGATTTGGCAAATTGGCCTATATCACGGACATGAAAGCCATTGGCAACGACGAGTTGCAATACCTTAAAGATGTAGAAGTGCTGATAATAAATGCCTTGCGATTTGAAAAAGAGCACCATTCTCACCAATTGGTGAGCGAGGCTGTCGACTTTTCACGGCAGTTAGGGGTAAGGCGAACAATACTAACGCACCTTACTCATCAGATAGGTTTGCACGAAACGGCCAACAAAAGGCTGCCCCGCGGTGTGGAATTTGGGTATGATGGAATGCAGGTCGAGCTTTAAAAGCCCGACCCGCACTTACCATTTTAGTCTGAAAAGCGGCTTTCCGCTGAACTTTCGATATAGTTTCCACCCTAATATAAGGGCGTCTAATACGCCTGCTCCTGTGCTTACCATGTCGGTAAAGCGTTTAGCAGGCGAGGCATCTGCTTGTTCGTTGGGGCGGAACAATTTGTCCCACAGCACCTTGATTTTAGCGTCCTCTTCCTCTATTTGCTTTCTCAAAGCCTCTTTTCGCGCCCTTATCTGCGTTAGCGACTTATACGACGGTGTTTGTATCGTTTCGTTTTCCATATGCTAATCCATTAAGATGCTTGCAAGAATTCTAACCACGGGTTTCTCTATCCATTGCTTGCGGAAAGCGAAGATTAGCAGAAAGAGAGCCAAGTAGAAGGCGGCCACGATGCAGAAACTAGCTGCCATGCCCAATTTAGGTGCCATGGCGTAGGCCGCAGCGAACGAGCCGAAGATGGCAATCATCAGTATCGAGGCCGTGAGGATGCCCAACAAGGTGGCAACGGTGATGAGGCGCACCACCTTTTCGATTACATCGAGCTTCACAAATTCCTTCTGAAGCCCGATGTAATCTTTGAGCACCTCCATGAGTTGCCCAATGGTTTCCACGTTGTTGTCTGTAGAGAACATGGCCATGTTATTCTACAATCGACTCGGGAACGGCGTCCTTGATGTCGTCAACAAGGTCGTCAACCTGCTTGCGGCTCAGCTTGAGGTTGTGTTTCTTGCAGAAATCGTCAACGGCATCTGATATTTTGCCGCGTGTATCTTCGCCCTTTTCAGGAGCAACAAGCAGCCCTAGGGCCGCACCAGCGATGGCGCCACCTAGAAATGCGCCAATGTACCCTAATGCTTTCATACTTCTTAATCTTTTAGTTGTTTATGATTGTTGTATTAAATAAGTATTGATCGCTCTTGTAAAGGCAAACAAGCCTCATGGCATTCAATGTAAAAGCAAATGTAGTAAAAGTATAACAAAGCTCAAAATCTTTATGTCATTATTTATGTTAAAAAGCGTGTAGAGTGCTCAATTAACAAACTTTATGCGAGCATATCTCGTGTTTTAGTTATATATTTTGTAATTTCGCCCATCATAAAGTGATTGTAAGTTTAATTCTAAATAGGATAGAAGATGAAGAAAAGTATGATTTTATGTGCCAGCTTGTGTGCTGCATTTATGTTGTCGAGCTGTAGATCGAGCAAGGAAAGTGCCTACAAGAGGGCTTACGAAAAGGCAAAGTCGCAAGAACAGACCGCTGATGATAGCGCTGCGCCCATCGTGACACCCGTAGAGGAGTCGCCCGCAACACAGATTACTGTGGAAGAGAGTGTTGAAAACGCCAGCGTAAGGCAAGAGAATGTCACCGTAGTGAGTGGCTCAGGACTGAACGATTACAGCGTTGTTGTTGGCTCGTTCTCGTTAAAAACAAATGCCGAAGGGCTTTATAATAAGTTGAAGGGCGAAGGCCACGATGCACGTTTGGCATACAATGCCGACCGAAACATGTATCGCGTTGTGGCTGCCTCGTTTACATCGAAAGCCGATGCTGTGAGCTCTAGAAACGAATTCCGTGCTACTTATCCCGACGCTTGGTTGCTATATAGAAAGTAAACCAACGTGGCCAGGATATTATCCGTAGATTACGGAAAGAAAAGAACAGGTATCGCTGTTACCGACCCGCTGCAAATCATTTGCAACGGGTTGGTAACAGTTTCTTCGTCAACAC
>CAUPVH010000329.1:0-3230 GCA_963514635.1 uncultured Prevotella sp.
GTGTTCGTTAAGAAAGACAAAGAAGAATGCGACCTGCGGCGCATCTTTGCTATCGCTCGCTTTATGATGTCGGTGATAAGGAAGGATAAAGTGGCTGGTACGTACTCCGAAATACCATATAAGCAGATGCTGGACTTTATGCTGATGTGCAGCCCTGAAATAGAAATGCGCAAGTTCTTGTCGGCCACGGAAGCCAAGCTAAAAAGCGGTACGCCCGTGATAGTGAAACACGGACCGCTGAAAGGTCTTACGGGAAGGCTGGTGCGCAGCAGCAAAAAGTACTTTTTGTTGAAAGAAGTGCCCGAACTGGGCGTGATGATAAAAGTTAGTAGATGGTGCTGTGCGCCCATCGAACAACAATAATGATTAAGCAATTATGGACATCGACTTTGCACTTAGAATTTTTATTGCTGGCATGTTGGGCGGCGCAATCGGCTTAGAACGCGAATATCGCGCGAAAGAGGCTGGTTTTAGAACCCATTTTTTGGTGTCGTTGGGCAGTGCGCTCTTTATGATATTGTCGCATTCGGGTTTCGACTTCATCTTAGAACATGGAAAAAACGTGTCGCTCGACCCATCACGTATCGCCTCGCAGGTGGTTACGGGCATTGGCTTTATTGGTGCTGGCATCATTATTTTTCAGAAACATGTGGTACATGGGCTAACTACGGCGGCAGGACTTTGGGTTACGTCGGCCATTGGCTTGACATGTGGTTCGGGTATGTATCTCTTGGCTACTTCGGCCACGGTAATGGTGCTCATTTGCCTAGAAGCGTTGCACTTAATACTGCGTAAGATTGGTACACGCCACATTGTGTTGACACTTTCTACACCTTCGCACGACAACATCAAGGCCGTGCTGAAAGATATGAAAGCCAAGAATATGACCATCGTTAGCTACGAAATGCAAGAAAAGGCCTTGGGCGATGGACAGCACTTGCTGGTGGCCACCATCGAACTGAAATTAAAGAAACAGGTTTACGAGAATTGTTTGCTCCAATTTATGGAAGAATACGAGGGAGTGGACATTAACAAGATAGAATAAGGAGAAGAAACGATGAATAGTTTTGCCGACTTGATGCACCGCAGGCGTAGTTGCCGCAAGTTTACCAATGAGAAAATAGATGCCGACGAGTTGAGCATGGTGCTGAATGCCGCCCTTATTTCGCCTTCGGCCAAGAACAGGAGGTCGTGGCATTTTGTGGTGGTAGAAGACAAAGAAACGCTCGAAAAGCTGTCGGAATGTAAGGAATCGGGGGCGGCCCTGCTGAAAGATGCGGCCGTGGCTGTGGTGGTTTTGGGCAATGTTGCCGAGAACGACTGCTGGATTGAGGATTGTTCGATAGCTACTTTGGCCATGCAATTGCAGGCCGAAGATTTGGGATTGGGCAGCTGTTGGGTGCAGGTGCGCAATCGCGGACTGAATAGTGGCGAGCGCGGAACCGACATCGTGCGTGGCATTTTGAACATTCCAGAAACGTTAGACACGCTTTGTATTCTTGCACTGGGCCATAAAGCGAGCGATTTGCCGATGAAAAACGATGAAGATGCACGCTGGGAGCAGGTGCATGTGGGTGGTTTCTAGCAGGCATGAGCAAGATTAAAGCTATAAAAATAGTACTGCTTGGGGCTGGAAACCTTGCCACAAGTCTTGGTTTGGCCTTGCAAAGGGCTGGATTTAGCGTGGCGCAGGTGTACAGTAGAACGCAGACGGCCGCCGAAACATTGGCTGAGCGTTTGGGCGCAACGGGCATTAACAGCTTGGTAAGCCTTTGTGCCGATGCCGATGTGTATTTGTTGGCCTTGAAAGATGATGCTTTGGCAAGTGTACTGCCGCAAGTTTGCCAGCTAAACCCACACGCTGTGTATGCCCATACGGCAGGAAGTGTGCCGATGAACGTGTTTGAAGGGTTGGCTAAAAACTACGGTGTGTTTTATCCCTTGCAAACGTTTTCAAAACAAAAAACTCTGGATTTCTCTTCTATCCCTTGCTTGATAGAGGGTGCGAACGAGTTTTCGGAAGATGTTTTGCTGCAAATGGCGCGCGCTTTGAGCCACGAGGTGCGCTTAACTACCAGTGCCGACCGGCGCATCGTTCATTTGGCGGCAGTGTTTGGGTGCAATTTCGTGAACTTGTGTTACTCGTTAGCCAACGAAACGCTGAAACGTAGGGGGCTTGACTTTGGATTGTTGTTGCCGCTGATTGACGAAACGGCAGCCAAAGTGCATCGCCTGTCGCCCAAGGATGCGCAAACAGGCCCTGCCGTTAGAATGGATAAGGCGGTGATGGAGCGGCAAATGAGCCTTATCGGCGATGCCGAAGAACGCCGACTTTACGAGCTAATGAGTGAAATGATACATAAATTGGCAAATACATAACGCAATGATAAACTATGATTTACAGCGCATTCGCGCCATCATTTTTGATGTAGACGGCGTGCTTTCGGCCTCTACCATCACGCTTTCTGCCGATGGCGAACCCCTGCGCACGGTGAATATCAAGGATGGTTATGCCATTCAGTTCGCCCAGAAAGTGGGTTTGCGCATCTGCATCATCACTGGTGGCGACACCAAGGCCGTGCGTAAGCGGTTTGAAGGCTTGGGCGTAGAAGACATTTACATGAAGGCTGGCGTGAAGTTGTTGGCTTATGAGGACTTTAAGGCACGCTATGGCTATGCGGACGATGAGCTGATGTTTGTTGGCGACGACGTTCCCGACTACGAAGTGATGGCTCGTTGTGGCTGTGCTTGTTGTCCTGCCGATGCTTGTGCCGACATTAAGTCTGTTAGTCGCTATGTAACCACGTGCGCTGGTGGTAAGGGTTGCGGACGAGAAGTTATCGAGCAAACCCTGCGCGCAAAGGGATTGTGGATGAAAGATGCCAAGGCCTTTGGCTGGTAAACATTGAATAAGCACGAAGAAAATGAAGAATAGATTGGTGTTGGCGAGTAATTCGCCAAGAAGAAAAGAGTTGTTGCGTGGCTTGGGCATCGACTTCGAAGTGCGATTGATACGTGATATCGACGAGAGTTTCCCCGCAGCGTTGCCTGTAAGCGATGTGGCTGTGCATATTTCTAAGGCTAAGGCGTCCGCATACTTGGACACAATGGCCGAGAACGAGGTGGTTTTGACGGCCGACACGGTTGTGGTGTGCGACGGACAGATACTAGGAAAGCCGCAAGATGCCGAAGATGCAAGGCGTATGTTGGGCTTGTTGAGTGGCAAGAGC
>CAUPVH010000330.1:0-3219 GCA_963514635.1 uncultured Prevotella sp.
GGTCTTCGGTGCCTGTTAATAGTCGGGCTAGATGTGGAACAGCTAAGCCGATGAAGGCAATAGGACCGCAGAATGCTGTTGTAACGGCCGTTAACAAACCCGTAATGGCCAGTAGCAAAAAGCGCGTTCGGGCCACGTTTACACCAAGACTTTGCGCATATTGCTCTCCCAAAGTAAGGGCATTAAGTGGCTTTACCAAAACAAGAGAACATACCAAGCCCGCCAAAACCATTGTACAGAAAAAGGGTATGTTTCCTAACGACACACCACCAAAGCTGCCCAACCCCCATATAAGATAAGATTTTACGCCTTGGTCGGTAGCAAAGAAGTTGAGTAACGAAATTACCGAAGATGCCAAATAGCCAATCATGATGCCGATAATAAGCAACGATACATTGTTGCGAACACGCGTTGAGAAGGCCAAAATAATGAAGGTTACAGCCATTGCACCAACAAACGATGCAAATAAGATGGCCGTAAAACCGCTTAAATTCACGGTTTCTATCGACACACTGCCCCCAAGAAACAGCATCACCACGGCCACAGCCAAAGCCGCGCCGCTGTTAATGCCAAAGATGCCTGGTCCAGCAAGGGGGTTGCGAAAGGCCGTTTGGAGCATTAACCCACTAGCCGACAACGCCCCACCGCAACATAATGCGGTAAGTGCTTGCGGAAGTCGGTTCTCGATAACGATGTAATTCCAAAGTTCGTTCTCGGTTTTGTTCCCTACGATAATACCCATTACGTACTTAAAAGGCACGTCAACAGAGCCAATCAAAAGGTTCAACCCGAACAATATCAGGATGAAAAGCACCAAAACAAAGATTTTTAACGATGTAAGGCGCATGGAAAATTCAGTTTAGAGGTGCATAATAACGCCATTCGGACGACAAGGCCGAAGGGTGGGCAATGTGAATTAGTTCTCGTAAAAGACCGTCGGGACGGAAAGGCGCCTCATCAAATAGAGGTTTAATAGCCGCATTGCAGCCGTAGATGTTTCGCTTGGTAAAGGCCTTTATCATGGCATAGCCCTTGTTTTCGGCTTGTAATTGCGTGTAGGTCAGTGGTTGGGGCGCGTTATAGGCTATCAACCAAATATCTGCCGTGCGCGCCTTTTCGAGCACTTTTTCCAATGGTAGGGCCACACTTCCACTCTGTTCATTGTCTGCAAAGGGGTAAATAGCACCTGCATCGGCAATCATCTTTGCCATAGTGCTATGCCCCCCAGGCACATACCACACGCTACCCGTGAGTTTTTCGGTTAATATCGTAGGCCGTTCGCGTTGTTTTTTCGCAGTTTTAGAAAGCTCCATATAGTTCTTTTCAACCAAGGCAAACAGCGAATCTGCCTTTTGTTCGCAACCAAACAGCAAGCCATAAAAACGCATCCACTCGGCTCTGCCAAGTGGCGAGGTTTCCATATAGTCGGCACACTCTATGATGGCGATGCCCGTTTTGTCTAGCTTGCCATACCCCCCGCTGTTTTCGAAGGGCGATACCAACACAAGGTCGGCTCGTGTTTCCATCATTTTCTCGATGTCGGGGTTCATGCTTTCGCCACAATCGGCTATTTTCTTCGTCTTAGCCAACAACTGTACGCGAGGCGAAATCATGTATTTCAGGTCGCATACACCTGCAAGCTGCTGTTCGGCACCAAGCATTTCGAGCAGGGCTACATGTGTAGACGGACACACAATGGCTCTATGTTTCAACTTGGGAATAACAGTTGTAGGCACCCCATCGACCACCTTGCTCGGCGAAAAGCTTGTGTCGTTGGGCAGCACATAGCGGTGCAGCAAAGCATCTTTTTTCCATGGGTTTTTAATTTCAACAACAACAGCACGCTCTTGCTTAACAATCACAATGTTTTGAGCATACTTAAAATGGAGCGTGTCGCCCTCGCTCCTCTGTCCCTTGGCCTGTTTGCCACCGCAAGCAACAATAAGTAGCGCGGCAAACAATAATAAAAGTACCTTCTTCATATACCCCACAAAGTTACGATTTTAGTTTGTTATTCGGCAAAACAAGATGGTAATTTATCATGGATAGCAAGGTGTTGAAATGTGTTTGACAGAGAATAGCATCCAATTACGTGCTTACTGGGGCTTTATTCCTTCTAGAATGGAGTGTCGAACGTAATGTGTTTTGTAAAACATTGCAAGATTATAAGTCGATGAGGTTGAGGGTTTGTGAGTTAATAAGTTCATGAGTTGCTTAGTTTATAAGGTTGTGAGCTTATTGGTTTGTGTGCGCATTTAGTTTGCAAGTTAGCGTAAACTTGCACTATACAAGTTGTCAACTCATCAACTTATTAACTCACAAACCCTCAAACTCATCAACTTATTAACTTACTAACATACACTCCCTACGCTATTCGCCATAAGTGTAATAGTACCAATAGGTGTTGCCGTAAACACTGCGAAGGGCGTTGATGCGTTCGGTACGATTCTTGTATTTGTTCTCTAAATCTTGAAAATCCTGATAATCGGTTTCCATCAAGTTATTGCGGTAAACCACAACAGGGTTGGTACGTTGGTGCATATATAAGGTAAGTGCCTCGCGATAATGCTTGGGCAACTCGTTGTTGTTGGGGTAATAACGAAACACATTGACGGCAAAAACATCTAGGCGACGGTCTAACAGGTAGCCGCAAAGCAGATAGTCGTATGCCGGTTTGGTAAGCTTATGCTCTTCCGCCCATTTTTCAAGTCCGCCTAGGGTGATGTATTCGTCGTGTGAAGTGGGCACAACGAAGAGCGTATCGAGGGTTTTCGCATTTAGAGTAAGCCACTTTACCGACTTTCCATTTGGCATCATCGCAGCCGATTTTCCACGTAAGGGGAAATCAAAAAGGTGGTCGCCAAGAAGTCCTTCGTTAGCCAAGGCCAGCACACGCAATGAAGTGAGTGCCGAATCGGCATCCATATCACGCTTACCAACCTCCAAAGCCTTTTCGCCATTCCCACTTTTAATCAGCGTTTCCATCGCAAGCCGTTGGTGTAGCTTAGCCGGAACTGCACCACCGTATGCAGCGGCAAACATCAGTAAGGCTACGAACCACACCGACTGGGGAAGAAAAAACATCGGATTGTCTTCTGTTTCCGTGTCTACATTTCGCCTTTGGCACCAAACAAACAAACCAATCGCCAACACCACAAGCACCAACGATATGATGATCTTAGGCAAGAAAGCCGTGAAAGCCGCTATGCCCGTAAAGGA
>CAUPVH010000331.1:0-3213 GCA_963514635.1 uncultured Prevotella sp.
TCAACCTCATTGGCTTTAAAACGGCTGTAGAAAACGTAGAGCTACCCCTGTTTTATCAAGGCGTGTCGCGCAAGAAACGCCACACCTTGGCCATGGAATACCTAGAAAAACTTGGGCTTGCACAATGGGCCAGCCACTATCCCAACGAGATGTCGGGCGGACAAAAGCAGCGCGTGGCCATAGCAAGGGCACTGATAACCAAGCCACAGATAATACTTGCCGACGAGCCTACGGGTGCACTCGACTCTAAAACCAGCGTTGAGGTGATGCAACTGATAACTAGCCTAAACCGAAACGAAGGCATTACCACTGTGGTTGTGACCCACGACCCTGGCGTGGCCGAACAAACAGACAGGCTGATAAGGATTAAAGACGGACTGATTGTTGATGAAGGAAACAACAAAAAGCCCCAAACACACCTGCACACATAAACCACACTTAACCGCAAGAAGCAATTATGTACACGCTCATAGCTGAAATATGGTCGACCACCCGACGCAACAAGTTGCGCACGGCACTCACGGGTTTTGCCGTGGCATGGGGCATATTCATGCTGATTTGCTTGCTGGGCGCAGGCAACGGACTCATCAATGCAGCCACACAAAACATGGATAGGTTTCTTAGCACCTCGATGATGGTGGGCGGCGGAAATACAAGTAAGGAATATAACGGCCTACCCAAAGACCGCGCTATCACACTGAACGACCAAGACATCAATACCACGCAAAACCAATTTAAGCAGAATGTTGAGACCGTTGGCGCAGAAATAGAATTGGGCGAGCAAACCATCACACTGGGCGACAAGTACGAAACGGCATCGCTAACGGGCGTTTACCCTAACGAAATAGACATCAACAAGCGTAAAATGCTCTGCGGAAGGTTTATCAACCAAAACGACATGGAAGAGCAACGCAAGGTGTTGGTGATTAGCAAAAGCCGTGCAAAAGGGCTGATGCCCAACAATTGGCAAGGCGTTGTGGGGCAACAAGTAACGATGGGCGGCTTGGCTTTTCTCGTGGTGGGCATCTATTCGGACGACGAGAGCATGTTCCGCAACAACTCGTACGCACCTTTCACCACCGTACGCACCATATATAATAAGGGCGACAAAACGGAAAACATCATATTTAGCTTTAAGGGACTAGACACCGAGGCCGCTAACGAGGACTTCGAGCAAAGCTATCGCCGCAAAATTAACGCTCACCACGACGCCGCGCCCGACGATGAAGAGGCCATTTGGATATGGAACAGGTTTACCAATAGCCTGCAAATGAACACGGGTACGGGCATTATACGCACCGCCTTGTGGATTGTGGGCATCTTTACACTGCTTAGCGGCATAGTGGGGGTTAGCAACATCATGCTCATCACCGTAAAAGAACGCACCCGCGAGTTTGGCATACGCAAGGCCATTGGCGCAACCCCATGGTCGATATTAAAGCTCATCATCACCGAGAGCGTAATTATCACCCTCTTCTTTGGCTATGTCGGTATGATGCTTGGCATCGGCGCAAACCTCTGGATGGACGCAACCATCGGCAATGCCTCACTAGATACGGGCGTGTTTCAACAGAAAATGTTCGTCAATCCCACCGTGGGCTTCGCCGTCTGCATGCAAGCCACGCTGCTCATCGTTATCGCCGGCACCATAGCTGGTCTTATTCCTGCGCGCAAAGCGGCAAAAACACGACCCATAGAGGCACTGAACGCTATGGACTAGCAGAACGGAACGGCCTGACGAAATGAGGCAAGAAGAAACGAAGCAGGCAGGAAGAAGAGCGGCAAAAGCCCCGCACAACCTGTTTCCCCCCAAACGCATAAGTCCATAAAACGCCACTTCCGAACGCATAAACTTACAAATTCACCACCTCACATATACAATGATAGATCTCGACAGATACAAAGAAATACTCGACACCCTAACGCGCAACAAGACGCGAAGTTTCCTTACGGGCTTTGGTGTTTTCTGGGGCATTTTCATGCTCGTGTCGCTATTGGGAGGCGGTAAAGGACTACGCGAGTTGCTCTCGGCTACGTTCAAAGGCTTTGCAAACAACTCGGGTATGTTCTTTGCCATGAACACAACAAAGCCTTACGACGGTCTGAAAAAGGGACGCAGTTGGAGCATGTCGTACAAAGACTTGGAGCGAGTGCGCCAACAAGTGCCAGAAGTAGACATGGTTACGCCCATGATTAGCCAATGGGGATTTACTGCCGTGCACGAAGACAAAAAATCATCGTGCGTGTTTAAGGGACTAGAAAAGGACTATCAATACATTGAAGCGCCCGACATATATTACGGACGCTATCTTAACGACATAGACAACCTGCAAAAACGTAAGGTATGTATCATCGGCAAGAAGGTGTACAAGACGCTTTTCCCAAAAGGCGGAAACCCTTGTGGCAAGGAAATTCGCGTAGGCTCGGTGTTCTTTAAGATTGTGGGGGTGGATTATAGTCCTGGTCAAATCAACATTAATGGTAATGCACAAGAGTCGGTTGTTGTACCGATAGACGTAATGCGAGATGCTTTTGCTATGGGCGACACCATCCACTTGCTATGTTTCACTGGTCACAAGGGCATCAAGGTAAGCGAGATTGTACCCAAGATACGCACGGTGGTGGCACGTGCACACCATGTAGACCCCACCGACGAAAAGGCTTTGCCTGCCTTTAACATGGAGTCCATGTTCAATATGATGGACAATTTGTTCAGCGGAGTGGACTTCTTGGCTTGGCTTGTAGGCATCGGCACGCTGCTGGCAGGGGCCATTGGCGTGAGCAACATCATGATGGTAACAGTGAAAGAACGCACCACTGAGATAGGAATAAGGCGCGCTATCGGGGCAACACCGCGTAATATTCTCACCCAAATCATTACCGAGAGCATCACGCTTATCAGCGTTGCGGGCATGTCGGGCATCGTTTTCACGGTGATGATACTGCAATTGGCCGAAATGGCCAGCACTACCGACGGCATCGTAAGCGCCCATTACCAAATCAACTTTACCACTGCCGTGGGCGCAGTTCTGTTTCTTTGCGTGCTTGGAGTGCTTGCCGGACTTGCACCAGCATTGCGAGCCATGAACATTAAGCCCGTAGACGCCATGCGCGACGAGTGACAAATGGGGCGGCATACGCCCCAAAAACCATACCGAAACAAAACAATAAGACATAAAACAGTAACGGATTGAAAGAAAATGAATTGTATAT
>CAUPVH010000332.1:0-3205 GCA_963514635.1 uncultured Prevotella sp.
GTTCACCACGTGGTCTATTCGCCCTTCTTCTTTTGCCACTTCTGCAAAGGCTCGCACCACATCTTCTTTGTTTCCTACGTCTACGCCGTTGCTGCTGCGCGAGAAGCAATGCACCTTTGCACCCCGTTCGGTCAGCATTTTGGCCGTGTCGGCACCAATTCCGTAACTGCCACCAAACACAATAGCTACCTTTCCTGCAAGCGAAACTTGGGCAAGGTCGATGCGTTCGGCCTCGTTGTTGCGCAGCTGAAAAAGCTTGTCTAGCATGTAGGTGTCTTCCTTGTAGGTAAGTTTCATGTTGCTTTCTTCGCCTTCCACCACGTAGATGGGCGTTTGCGGCAGGTATTTTTTCACCACTCCGCAGTCGTCGGTGGTCTTGAAATTGGGGTCGAGCAGTGCCTTTTCGTAAGCCTCTTTAATCACTTCGAGCGCGAAAGCCTGTGGCGTTTGTCCGCGACGAAGGCGAGAACGGTCGGGGATATGACTGATAAAGTCGCCTTCCACCTCGATAATAGTGTCGGCAGACGGCATGGCCACATCGATGGCCGAGTAGCTTTGCAGCGCGTCCACCACATCGTTCAGAATGCGTTGGCTAACCAATGGGCGCACGGCATCGTGGAAAATAAGGTTTACCGGCTCGTTTTCGTAGGCTTTGATGGCCGAAAGGCTCGACTCGTAGCGTTCGTTTCCGCCTTTAAGTATGCGCTTAACCTTGGTCCATCCGTTTTTCAAAACTATGTTTTCGATGTCTGCAATGAGCATGGCATTGCTTACAATGGCTATTTCGTGGATGTGCGCATTGCGCTCGAACACATCTACCGTGTGCTCTATAACCATCTTTCCGGCCACTTTGAAAAACTGCTTGGGGGTGGTCATGCCCAATCTCTTTCCCACTCCGCCCGCCAAAACGACGGCTATGTTACGTTTTTCCATATTGATGCGATTGTGTTTCTTTGTATGCAAAGGTAGTGTAAACTTAGTGATTTTACAAGAAAGAAAACGAAAAAGCCGCGTGCCAGCTCTTCTGCTTGGTATAAGGTGCAGGAGAAACGGGTTGGGTATGGGCTAGGATTTTAAAATGCCAATGGCGGACAAGCATCGCTGCTTATCCGCCATTGTTGCGTTTTTATAGTGTTTTAAATCTAATGTGTTGTCTTTACGAATAGCGTAGGATTTGGCCTGGTCTAACCTTATCGTTTTTGCGCATGTGGTTAAGACGACAAATGGTGTCGATGCTAACGCCACGCTTTTCGGCGATAGTTGCCAAAGTTTCGCCCGATGCCACCTTATGATAAAGTTTCTCGGCAGCGTTGTATTGTGGGGTTTGTGGACTGTCGTCCCTGTCGCGGCCCACCTTTCCGTACACGTCTTCGCGGTTATATCCACCGTTTCCAACCACTCCGCGCAGCTGGGTAGCCTCTGCCGAAGCCATTTCGTAAGTAGAACGACGGAACATATAGTTGTCGGCCACCACGTCTTGCGCTCTGAAGTCGAAGAAAAGTGCGGGGTTAAGTGCCACGCCGCATAGTCGTGTTTCAAAGTGTAGGTGCGAACCTGTGCTACGGCCAGTGTTTCCACCAAGTCCAATGGGGTCGCCCGCCCTAACGTCTTCGTTTTCTGTTACCAATTGTTTTGATAGGTGTCCATATATGGTTTCCAATCCGTTGGGATGCCTAATGACGATATACTTTCCGTATCCCGCAGCCTCGTATTTCACGATGCGCACCTTGCCGGAGAATGCTGCGCGTATGGTGTCGCCAATATAAACCTTTATATCTAAGCCTTTATGTTGGCGGCCCCAACGACTTCCGAAGTTACTAGTTACAACTCGGCTGGGTGTTGGCATGCAGAAATGACGCAGGTTGATGAGGAAAGAGTCGGGCAAAGCCGTTACGTGATGGGTGCGTGTGTTGTCCCACGACTCGTAAAGGTTTGCGGCAGGCGATTGGGCTGCCTCTCTTCTCAGGATGCTTTGTAGGGCAAGTGTGTCTACCGATTTCATCTTTCGGTCGACGGGAGCTTGTCTAGCGAGTAGGTCTTGCGCAGCCAATGGCGTGGCGCACATAGAGAGAAATGCTGTAAAAGCAATCGTTTTAATTGTTCTTTTCAGTCTCATTTTACTTTTTTTAGGTACAACGTAGGCGAAATAATAATGGTATTTACATTCGCTTGTTAAACCATTTTTTGCATGGTTGATGATAGGTGTTTGTCAAAAGACGATGCAAATATAGCGAATTTTTATATAATACGAGCATATTCCGCTATTTTTTCAGTATTGATTAACATGTTTAACAACATACGGTCTGTTCCATTAATCCCTTTGTAGCACGTGAAAGAGGGGTGTGTTTGTAATGTTTTCGGTTAAGTTTAATTAACGTTTGTTACTCTTGCTTGGACATAAATATCGGCGCGTTAACATTATTAAGGATGTTGTTTGGGCGTTGTTCTTGCGCTGTATATTCATGCAGAACGTGCGAAAAGAAAGCCTTTTTCTTTGTGTTGATTGCTTATAACCACCTGTTATATATCCTCTTTTTCGTTTATCCGTTGCTTTTGCTACTCAGTATTCCGCTTTCTCAACCATTTCTTGCGATGTTACAAGGGTATTGTTAACCTTGTTGTAGAGCATGTCTGCTACCTTTACTTGCTTTTCAAACGAGTTGTTTTTGTGTTAATAAAAAGAAAGTGTTTTGTGCCTGATTGTTCTTGGCATACAGAAGTTGATGGGGGCGAGATGTCGCGCCGCTTTCTGCCTAACAATCTCAATCAGCACCACCTCATCCTCTCTCCAAACGGAGAGGGGCGGTGTGTGTGGTTGAGATGACAAGTTAACCAGTTAACCAGTTGACCAGTTGACCAGTTAACCCGTTGACGAGTGGATGAGTTAACGAGTTGATAGTCGCGATCCTCTTTCACTTTTTCACCATTTTGTGCCTTATTGGAACGTTGTATAGCTCTTGTAGGCGTAGCAATTCTTTAAGTACGCGTGTATACTCACGTGGAAACCTCAAATAGCCAACATCAATGGTGCCTCTTACTATACGCCCGTTCACTTTTAGTGAAGAAACAATGCAGTATTCTCGTGGGCCTCCCATTGTCCATTGCCTTTGATTGACAAACCACGAAAGAGTTATGTCTGATATGTCGTAGACTAATATGTCGTCTAAAACCAAACGAATGTCGTTCCTATGAGTAGGTTTCTTTC